>JASFUE010000322.1:0-3585 GCA_050050435.1 Burkholderiales bacterium
AGGCCGAGCGTACCGATATAGATGGTCTGGCTGATCAGGGTCGGGCGTTCTCGCTCGGCTTTCTCCATCCGCCTGGCTTGACGCTCGACCTGTTTGCGCAATTCATCCAACTGTGCCATTTGATTCTACCTGTGCAAGTATCATCGCGCGGCCCTTCGTCCGGTCTCCCACAGCCGCTTGAACAACTCTTCTTCCAATTGGTGCAGGCTCTGTCTGACGTCGTGAAGCATCTCCTCTTCGGCAAGCAGCTGCTCCTGCAATGCCCGGCTGATCAGCGTGTAGTCGTCACCCATCAGGTAACGATGGGTGGCCAGAGTCAGTGTATTGTCACAAAAATAAAGCACCGATTCTGTCACCGCCAGATATCTCCAGTCGGATTCTCCGATGCGAAAGCGCGCAAGGCCAAGACTCAGGGTCGTCATCATGCGGGCGTGTCCGGCGAGAATTCCAAAACTGCCCGACGCATCCTCCGCGACGAACGAGGTCACCGCCCCTATTTCCTCTTCGCGAGTCGCATCCTGCAATTTCAGCATGAATGTTTTCATTGACCGGCCCCGGACATCGAACCACGCATGTAGCATTTGTCTTCCGGAACTTCATCAAACTTCCCGGCAACAAAACCTTCGCAATCGGCCAGCAACTCCTCGAGCGGAACCGAAACCCCGTCAATACCGGTGTGCCCCGCTGTTGTCCAGAACGGCTGGGTAAGATAGCGCTGCAGTTTGCGCGCGCGCATGACAATCTTGCGATCCCTGGCGGATAGCTCGGCGACACCGAGCATGGCAATGACGTCTTCCAGCTCCTTGTATCGCGCCAGATGTTCGCGTACCCCTTCAGCGATGCCGTAATGGCGCGCGCCCAGCGTATGCCGGTCCATCAGTCGGCTGCTCGAGCGTAACGGGTCGACTGCCGGGTAGATGCCCATTCCCGCCTGCTTGCGCGACAGGATCACTGTGGTATCGAGATGACTGAGAATGGCGCTGACAGCCGGATCGGTCATGTCGTCAGCGGGAACGTACACCGCCTGCACCGCGGTAATGGCGCCGCGCCGGGTCGACAGGATTCTTTCCTGCATTTCCGCAACTTCCGTAGTCAGCGTCGGTTGATATCCCACCGTAGCCGGCATGCGCCCGAGCAGGCTGGATACTTCGCTGCCCGCCTGCACGAAGCGAAAGATATTATCCATCACGTACAACACTTCTTTTTGCATCGTATCGCGCAAGTATTCAGCATAGGTCAACGCCGAGAGTCCGACTCGAAAGCGCACGCCCGGTGATTCGTCCATCTGGCCGAATACCATCAGCGTATGGTCCTGAACGCCGGCATTACGTACCTCGTGCCAGAGTTCATGGCCTTCCCGAATACGTTCACCGACACCGGCAAATACCGAAACACCCTGGTGCAGCGTTGCCACCGCGTGCATGAACTCCATGATCAGCACTGTCTTGCCGACACCAGCACCACCGAACAGGCCGGTCTTGCCACCTCTGGCAAACGGGCAAAGCAGATCAATCACCTTGATCCCGGTCGCGAGCACGTCGCCAGCCCTCACCGACTCCTCGATGGGCGCCGGCCGGCTGTGCACATTGCGAAATTCCTGTGCCGGCAATGCGGGACCGCCGTCCAGTGGTTCACCGAAAATATTCAGCAATCGGCCCAGGCAATCGGCACTGACCGGTACGTGCAGCGGCGCACCCGTGTCGTAGACGGGCATACCGCGGTACAAGCCGGCACTGTGGTGCAGGGTAATAGCTCGCAGGCTGTGCTCATTGATGTGCTGATGAACTTCGAACAGGTACGACTCGCCGTCGAGTCTGGCGCGCAACGCCTGTCTGAGTGGCGGCAGCTTCCCGCAGCCTATGACCACCACCGGACCGTGGATCTCGGTAATGGTCCCGATGGCTTGCTGATCATCCTGTTTAACGGCGATTGACGAGGCAGGCATGCAGAGTGCGCGGTTCGGGGTCGATTCCCTCAATATACCGGTAATCCTATCCTACCCGGACCGCCACCGCCCAGGATATGACGCGGTATCGTCGCCGATAAATACACTTGTTGGCGGCAATGCGCAGAATGCCGGCAAGGCGGATTGCCGGAAACTCACCGGCGCAAACAAAAAAAAGCCCGCGACAGCTCATGCCGCGGGCCATAATCGTCTCCCTGAAGGAGACAATAGCGCAGTGAGTGAAAGCGAACTGCCCGGCGCCTAGCTCAGCGCATGGCCCTGCGCATTGACGTAGATCGCGTACAGCGACGTGCTGCCGGTGATGAACAGCCGGTTGCGCTTGGTTCCACCGAAACACAGGTTCGCACACACTTCGGGCAAATGCAGGAAGGCGAGCAATTCGCCCTGAGGGTTGTGTACGCGCACGCCATTGGTCTCGACACCACCCCAGCCCCATCCGCACCACAGATTGCCCTGGGTGTCGCAACGGATACCATCAGTAAAGCCCGGCGCAAAGTCGGCGAACTCCTTGCCGCCCCTGAGTGCGGTACCGTTGTTGACAACGTCGAACTGCATGACGTTGGCCGGGTACTGCGGGCCGTCGGTCGCGCCGGTGTCGACGACATAAATCGTTTTGTAATCGGGCGAGAAGCAGACCCCGTTCGGGCGGCGCATCGACTCGACCATCACTTTCACCTTGCCCGACGGATCCAGCCGGTAGAGGCGGGTCGGCAGCTCGAACTCGGCCTTGTGTCCCTCGTATGGCCCGAGAATGCCGTAGCCCGGATCGGTAAACCAGATCGCACCATCCGGATGGACCGCCGCATCGTTCGGCGCATTGAGTTTCCTGCCACCGACGTTGTCGATCAGAACCGTCCAGGTGCCGTCATATTCACGCCGGCGCACGCGACGCGTATCGTGTTCGCACGCGATCAGGCGGCCCACATTGTCGCGGGTGTGGCCGTTGGAATATCCCGACTCGGTCTGGAATACGCTGACGTGACCATCGTCCTCGCACCAGCGCAGGGTACGGTGATTGGGAATGTCACTCCAGATCACGCAACCCCAATCACCCATCCATACCGGGCCTTCAGCCCACAAACACCGATCATCACCCATGCCGTGCCAGATCCGCTGCAGCGTGGAATTGCCCTGGCGGCCGGTAAAGCGCTTGTCCATGATCTCCCACGCCGGTTCCGGATAGGTAACCGGCGTCTCGCCGGTCCAGTCCCGATCACGTGCAAATTTGTCCGCGGCGGAAGCGAACGGAGAAACCGCCGTCGCCGCCGTTGCAGCGGCCGCAGTTGACAGAAAACCGCGTCTTGTCATTTCCATTGATGTACTCCTCACAGTAACTGGTTATTGTTTGTGCAACCCCGTTGGACGAACAACACCTGTGAGACCCTACCCAAGCCATGCAGGAAGTGTCAGACGCAGGAAAAGCTCGACACAACGACTTCATGGCGCCAGCGCCTTGCCTCGCCGCCCGCAGGGACCAAAACCCGGAACGAGCGACTGCAGTGGCGAAGACGTGAACGCTTTGATGACGAACGCCGCGGCTTCGAAATCGTTGACAGCAAAGCCGAAATCTCCATAATCCGGTCCGATATTTCCTCTCGGCGCGGCCGCGGCCGTGACGC
>JASFUE010000323.1:0-3567 GCA_050050435.1 Burkholderiales bacterium
GCGCGTCGTCCAAGACCGGTGCATTGCCTCCGACATAACATGGCCTTCGGCCATGTGAGTCTACGCCGCAACAAGTCCGCTCACGCGGCCGTGTTGTCGACCACTCTGCCACCCTTCCATATCGTGCAACTTTAACCCTGCCGGTTTTAGCTCCGGCATAACCTGCCTGTGGCAGGTGAGCCTTCACTGGACGAAGCTGCGCGTCGTCCAAGACCGGTGCATTGCCTCCGACATAACATGGCCTTCGGCCATGTGAGTCTACGCCGCAACAAGTCCGCTCACGCGGCCGTGTTGTCGACCACTCTGCCACCCTTCCATATCGTGCGAACTTACCGACGAACCGCGCTGATTGCACGGGCACAAATAAACCATACGTGCTAGTCGGGAACTATACCCGGAATCATCTAATGATTTTCTTGATACGCTCGCCGGAAGTATCCGCAAACGGGGGCGCATTCTACGCGTTGCGGGCTGGCCATGCCAGTCAACTAATTGAAACTTTGTGACTCATTCGCTAGTCTTAGTTAGCGAAATCCAATATCCTGCATACAGTCATAGGAGATAAAAAGACTCATGCAACCAAATATCCAAGCCGCATCGCACGCAGGCGTCCTCGGAACGCAGCAGCAAAAGGTTCTTCGCAATACCTATCTGTTGCTGTCGCTGACGATGATTCCCACCATCATTGGCGCCTTCATCGGTATGGCGACCGCCGGCATCGTCTACCAGCACCCCATCATGACCTCGCTTCTGATGATTGGTGCCATGATCGGTTTGCAGTACGCGATTGCCGCCAACCGTAACAGCGGGCTGGGCATTGCCCTCCTGTTCACACTTACATTTATTCTTGGCTGGTGGCTCGGGCCAATTTTGAATATCGCGCTGACCCTTCGTAACGGACCGCAGCTGATTGGCATCGCTGCAGGCGGAACCGGGGCCATCCTGCTGGCAATGAGTGCCATCGCCACGACAACCAAGCGCGACTTCAGCTTCATGGGCAAGTTTCTGTTTGTCGGCATGATCGTTCTGTTGCTGGCTGCAGTAGCCAACATGTTCTTCCAGATCCCGGCCCTGATGTTGACTATTTCCGCTCTTGCGGTAGTCATTTTCTCGATGTTCCTGCTTCACGATGTCAGTCGCATCGTCAACGGCGGGGAGACCAACTACATCATGGCGGCAACCGGCGTGTACATCAGCCTTTGGGCGATCTTCGCCAATCTGTTGCAGTTGCTGATGGCACTGGCCGGACAGCGCGAATAACATTCGCCAACACATCATGTGAATGAAAACGGGCGCTTTCGGGCGCCCGTTTTGACTCCCGGCACGCTAGCGCTCGAATACGGCGATCGACTCGACGTGCGACGTGTGCGGAAACATGTTGATCACGCCGGCGGCTCGCAAGCGGTAACCATTGGAATGGACCATGATGGCAGCATCACGGGCCAGTGTCCCCGGGCTGCAGGAAACATAGACCACCCGCGCTGGCGGCGCCGCGCTGATCGCCTTGACCAGTTCGAGCGCCCCGTCTCGTGGCGGATCGATCAATACCTTGTCGAACGCGCCGAGGTGTTGCCATTGTTGCGCATCGATCTTGAACAGATCTGACTCATTGAATTCGCAGCGCACTTCAAGGCCATTGTAACGCGCGTTGGCCCGAGCGCGTTCGACCAGGGCGGCACTACCTTCGATGCCGAAGACTTGTGCTCCGCTCCTTGCAATGGGAAGCGAGAAATTGCCGATGCCGCAAAACAGGTCGGCGACACGGTCGCCTTCGCGAGGATCGAGCAGCGACATCGCGCGGCGCACCAGCACCCGATTGATCTGATGATTGACCTGGGTGAAATCGGTCATGGCGAAACGATATTCGAGATCGAAATCGGGCAAGGTATAGCTGAACAATTCTTCACCGGGCGGATGAAAGCGCCGCACGGTCTTCGGTCCGCCTGTTTGCAGGTAGATGTGCACGTCAAACCGGTCGGCAAACTCGCGCAGGCGTTGTTCGTCTTCACCTGAAAGCGGGTCAAGTATGCGAAAAGCCAGCCCGTCACTGTCAGCACCGATTGCCAGTTCGATCTGCGGCACACTCTCACGGATACTCAGGCTGTTGACGAGTGAGCGCAGCGGCATCAACAACGCGGAGATGCGTTGCGGGACGACATCGCAGGCGGGCATGTCAGCAACAAAGCTGTGCCGGCGTTCGCGAAATCCGACCAGTGCTGTCTCCCGCTTGCGAACATAACGCGAGGAAAATCGCGCACGGTAGCGATAGCCCCAGGTCGGGCCATGGATGGGAGCAAGTATGGTTTCCGGCCTGACCTGGCCGATGTGCGTAAGGTTGTCTTCGAGCACCCGCTGCTTGGCCGCGACTTGCGCGCGCGCCTCGATATGCTGCATCGAACAGCCGCCGCATACGCCAAAACTGGCGCAACGCGGTTGCGTTCTGAACGCAGACGCTTCGAGTACCGAAGTAGTGGCGGCCATTTCGTACTTCGGCTTACGCCGGAAGGCTTCGAATTCGACCCGCTCTCCCGGCAGCGCGCCCTCGACGAACACGACCTTGCCATCGACGTGGGTGACACCGCGTCCTTCAAAATCAAGAGACTCGATTTTCGCAATACTCGGTGCAACCGCCATTTCAGTCAGACCATGCTTCGAGAAATTGCCGCCAGTGCGGTGCGTCCATGCCCTCCAGGGTGGAACGGACGAGAGCACATTCGCGCTCATACTGTGAGTCATTGAGGATGCCGCGCATGAGCTGGAACCGGAGAAACACGAGATAGGTATTGACGACATCGGTCTCGCAGTAAGCACGGATGTCACCGATCTTGCCTGTCTGGTATGCATCCCACACCTTGCTACCGGACATGCCGATCTTGCCCGGGAAGCCCATTAGCTGCGAAATCTCGTCCAGCGGCGCGCTGGCGCGTGCCTGATACAGCGCCAGCAAATCCATCAAGTCGAGATGACGGGCGTGATAGCGGCTGATGTAGTTGTTCCACCTGAACTCCCGGTCATCGTCCCCCATTTCCCAGTAGCGCGCCGCCTGCACCCGGTTTCGCATTGCCCGGTAGTGCAGCACCGGGAGGTCGAAACCGCCGCCATTCCAGGAAACGATCTGCGGCGTGTATTTCTCGACACCGTCGAAGAAGCGCTGGATCAGGGTCTTTTCCGCATCGGCCGGTTCCCCCAATGACCACACCCGCACGCTGTCGCGATCGCGCAAGACGCAGGAAATCGCCACCACCCGGTGTAGGTGCAATGGCAGGAAGTCGCTTCCGGTTTTTTCACGGCGCTCTTCGAATGCCCGCTCGGCAACTTCCGCATCCGGCAGGTCGGGCGGCAGATCACGCAACAGCCGCAACCCTTCGACGTCCGGGATGGTTTCTATGTCAAACACAAGGACGGGTGTCATTGGCCACTCGTTTCGGTAGGAGTCGTTCGCTCCATGTTGCCGGCATGCCGCTCAAGGCCATTGCCGCCGGACCAGAGTCAGGTGCCAACGCCGACGGCAACACTACGAGCGAAACCGCCGATTGTAGCGGAAGCCATGCATGTGACCCAGCGGCC
>JASFUE010000324.1:0-3546 GCA_050050435.1 Burkholderiales bacterium
CGAGCGCCGGAAGAACACCTCTTCTCCCACTTTGTACATCTCGGCTTCACGTGGGTGTACTGCCGGAACATCGATGGGCGTGCCGCGCGATTGAGTTGCCACATAAGTGACCAGGGCTTCATTCTCGGACCCGGGTTTGTACCAACCCCGTGTCGCCTCTTCCCGGGTCAAACCCTGCAACTGCATCCGGCAGGTGACAATGCGCGATTCGGCATCCTGCACCCGGTCCGTATCCGCGAAATAGCGCGGCAGTTGCCCATAGGCCCCGCGCAACACACCCGGGCCCAGTCCAAGGTCGCACTGTTCAAGCGTTGCGTTCTTCGGTCCCGACGGAGTGTTCCAGATATCCTCGCCTTCGAGTTCGAGAAGTTCGGCAGGGTTGGCCTCCTTGAGCATTTCCCGATAACGGATGATTTCATCCATCGTGTCCTGCGCGTAGACGATCGCCGCGCTCGCACAGACGATCGCAATTGCAATTACAAGAATCGAGGTCTTAGCCGTCATTCAACCTTCCCGCCTTTGCATCGGCGCTTTTCGAATCGGGACTGGTTTTCAGTTGCCCCGGAAACCGAGCGGCCAGCCGCTCATGTGATGATGGTGTCATCGGTGCGCGACTCTCCTTCGTTGTCGACCCAGGTCACTGCAACACGCTCGCCGGGTGCACCGCCCCTGAACTTGAAACCGAGATACGGATTCTTCGATATTGCCGGCCCCCATTGCGCGGCGAGCACGACCCGGGCTTCATGCCTGACCGTGACATTCTGGATGTAGTGTGCGGGAATGGGCTCGCCATCCTGGGTCTTTCGAAGACCGGTTTCCATGTCGTGGCGCATCAAAATTCTCACGTCGGTGACGTCATCGACCTTGCGCGCTCGCAATTTCATCGGCTTAGTCATTGTTTGCTTCCTCGCCTATCGCCTTTGCAGCCATTTTCTTTCTCAGCCACCACAGCCTCCGCGTGTGACCTTGATTTCCGTCGACGCGATATAGAATCCGCCACCGGCTCGCGCGAGCGCCACCACGTTGGCTGATCCTGCCATCTTCACCCGCGTTTTCACTTCCGGAACGGTACCTTCGGGAATCTCGAAGATGGCTGCCAGCGGATGCGGATTTTTCTCACAAAGAATGGCAACTGATTCAACATCCGGCATCGACGCAACCACGCCCACCGGGACCACCGCCCCGTTCTCCGCTATAGCAGGCGCAATGATTTCCACTTTCGTGCTTTTTACCACCGGACCGTCGACAATCTGGCCCAGCGCCTGCTCCAGCGTCGTGGCGTCAAATGCCGGCTTGTTCCATAGCGTGGCCGTGGCCTGTGCGCTGCGAGGCTTGAGAAAACCGCTCGTCACCAGCAGTGCAATCATCCCCGCGTTGCCGGCACGCTGGACGAACGCTCTCCTTGCCGAATCCATGTCTGTTTTCCTGTTCCCGGACGAACTTGCATCATTGCGCAACTTTTACTACCACTGCAACCCTGTCACTATTACAAACACTGTTACAAATACGCAAAGGCGGCATGCAGGTGCGCTTTCAATCTGATTTTGCCGGATATTTTTAAAACCACGACTATGGCAGGGTTAAGATAATGACGCTTCGACCGCCCACCGCCCCAGGAGTGCCCGCGATGGCCTGTTTGATGTCCAGATTCGCATCCGTTCTGTTGTTGCTCTTCAGTGCCTGCCTCAGCGCCCATGCCGGCCCGCAGATCGGCGAGACGGCGCCGGCGCTCAAAGGCGTGTTTTTCTCGGGCCAGTCTTTCGATCTGTCCGCCATGCGCGGCAAAGTGGTACTCGTCAATTTCTATTCGAGTTACTGCAAGTTTTGCGCGTATGAAATAGGTAACGTCGAAACCTATCTGGAGAATAACCGCGACAAGGGCTTTGCCGTGATCGTGGTCGGCGTAGACCAACCGCAAGATCGGGCCCGGGTGGAACGCATGCTGGGCATTTATAACCTCGATGGCCTGATGACGGACGACGTCGAGGAAAGCGGATTCCTGAAACGTTATGCAACGCCTACCGCGTTCGTAATCGATCGCCAGGGTGTACTCAGAGTGAGAACGCTTGGTGCAAAAATGCCGTCCTGGTTTCGAGAGAACGTCGACCCGCTGCTGAAAGAAAGTCCGCAGTAACAGAAATACCCGTGTTGCATCGCGGCTACGCGCAACCTGCGCGGTGCGCCTCAGCTTCGCTTGCGCCCCACAGGTCGGATATTGGTTTCGTGTTCGCGATCCAGTAATGCTGACTTGCGTTCCACCCCCCAGCGATAGCCGTGCAGTTTTCCGTCACTGCCAATGACCCGGTGGCAGGGAATAGCAACCGCAACCTGGTTCGATGCAACCGCTCGCGCAACCGCCCGCACCGCCGCCGGTTTGCCAATTCGCTGCGCGACCTGCGCATAAGTAAGCGTCTGCCCTGCGGGGATACCCTGCAACACCTGCCATACCCGCTGCTGAAACGCCGTGCCCTGAACATCGAGGGGCAAATCCAGTGATCCGGCAGGCACGCGCAGATAATCGACAATGCGTTGCAACCACTGATCAAGACTCTCGTCACTGGTTTGCAGCTTCGCATCCGGAAAGCGATCGCGCACCTTTGCCTGCAACTTGTGACGGGAGTCGCCGAACTCGATCATGCAGATGCCATTGCGGCTCGCTGCCACCAGCAGCCAGCCAAGTGCGCTGCGAGCGATCGCGCAGCGGATATGCACGCCCGGTGCACCCTTGCGGTAAGCACCCGGCGTCATCCCCAGCAGCGCCTCCGGTTTTTCATAGACACGGCTACCCGAGCCATATCCGGCATCAAACACCGCTTCCGCTACACCGCGTGCCGCAGGCAACGCCTTCTGTAACCGGCCACGCCGCAGGGCAAGCGAATAGGCTTTGGGCGTGATACCAACGGTTCGGATGAACAGGCGATAGAAGCGGTCCCGGCTCATGCCGGTCTCGCTCGCCAGACGATCGAGAGAAAGCGCTGAAGCGGACTGTTCGATGAGGCGGCAGGCACGGACGATTGCCTCGTCGGCAGCAGTCGAGCCATTTGCCTGTCTCATGATTTTGCCCTTCTCAATTGAACCAGTCAGATGCAGTGTACCCGGGGCGCTGAGGGTAAACTATCCGGATTTTGCAGCTGCATGCGCGCAGCAGCCGGATGACCAAAACCGATAGCCGGCCCCGCTGTTTTTGTTCACGGCAGCGTTGCCCAGGTTCGATACACTGCAGCGCAGGCCACAGCCGCCATCAGGATGCCGAGTACGATCTGAATCCAACCGATTCTCCTGGCCATGGCGCCGGTTTGAACCGGTCGGCCTTCGACAATCCACCAACCGGGTGGCGGAAAACATTCACTGCGCACTGCACGATAGCCATACCACGCAACGTAACCGCCTACCGCCGCGGCAATTACCACCGTCGTCGCCAGAATGATTTTGGCGACAACACGTATTCTCTGTGCCGCCAGCGCCGGATCGGAGTGGGACAAAGCTTCCAGGCTGCCCAGGTATCCCGTCACCAACCACACCAGCAGCAGGGCGATCACCGCCGTG
>JASFUE010000325.1:0-3525 GCA_050050435.1 Burkholderiales bacterium
AGTGCAAGAACGCAGTCGGCCGGCTCTGACTGCTCGCCACTGCGTTGCCTTGCCTGTGAAATAAACCGTTCCAGATCGGGTGAAGTCATGAGCGTTGCCCTATGTTCGGTGTTTGCGTATCCGCCTCCCAAAATTATTTGCCGCTTCTAGAACTTTGCCCCCTTCTCCTGCAACAGCGCACGCAACACCGAACGATGACAGTGCTCCTCTGTCTCGCAGTAGCAGCCAACGGAAAAGTTCGTGTGATGTGACAGCGTCGCCAGCAACTCGATCGCATGGCTGGCATCCGGGCGCGCCATTTCCGCGCGATACTTCTTCTTGAACGCAACCCATTGCGCCGCGGTTTTCGCAGCCTGTCCCAGCTTCATCGTTTCAACGCTGGGCGCGAGATTCGGGAACCACACGTCGTACCAGTTTCGTGCGGCGAATTCGGACTTCGGAACGCCTCGCGGCGGCCGGCGCACCGTGCCGATGCGAGTTCCTTCGTCAGGGCCTCTGTTTGTACCAAGGCGGACAACACTAACAGTCATGCCCCGTCCCTCTATATCTGCCTAGCCCTCGGGAATTGGCGGCTCTGTCATTTCCTCCGGTGACAGCGCCGGGTCGGGCGCAACCGCGTCGGGTGAACGTACTGGCGGTTCACTCATTTCCTCCGGTGACAGTGCCGGGTCGGGCGCAACCGCATCGGGCGAGCGCACTGGCGGTTCACTCATTTCCTCTGGTGACAGTGCCGGGTCGGGCGTGACCGCATCGGGGGACAGAACGTCGTCATCCGCCTGCGCCCCGGCCTGGAAAGCGAACAGGCACAGGGCAACGAGTACGGTAATCCCGCACCCCGAAAAACGACGTTGGTTCAACTGCTTGCTCATTGTAGCTCCCCGCTCATGACGCCAGGACCAACTCTAGGCGGGGGACGGCAGGCAGTCAATCGGCCCGCTGCTGTTCCTGCCGCGCTTGCGCGAGGATCCACTTGCGAAACGCGGCAATCTCCGGCGCTTCTGCTTCCCCCGCTGATTGCAGGCTGATGAGGTAATAGGCGGCATCGAGCTCGACGCTTTGCTTGAACGGTACCACCAACCGGCCGCTGGCCAGATCCAGTTCCGCCAACGGGCGCAAGGTCAACACCACTCCCTGCCCCTCGGCAGCCGCATCCAGCGCCAGTGCCGAGTGGTTGAAGTGCAGGCCGTGACTCGGGTCCACGCCGGTTACGCCAGCTTGCGCCAACCAGCTCGCCCAGTCGGGCCGGCCCTCATAGGCAGTGTCATCATGCAATAGTGTGTGCTCACGCAAATCGGCCGGTTCGCGCAGCGGGTGTTCCCCTTCCATGAGCCTGGGGCTGCACAACGGAACCACAGAAACCGGCAACAACTTGTCCACCTGGCAGCCCGGGTACTGACCCTGGCCAAACCGGATGGCGACATCGACTCCGTGACGGCGCAAATCGTCACTGCTGATGACGCCTTTGGTACGTGCCCCCTCGATCAGCAGCGCCGATGCGCTGAAGCGGATGTCGATTTCCGGGTGCTGGTCGATGAAGCTGTGCAGCCTCGGCAACAGCCATTTGCCGGCAAACGACGTCGCTGCCCACACGGTAAGCGTGCCGGCGCCACGCTGGGCCGCCATCAACTGGGCGGCATTTTCCAGCAGGGTCAGTGCCTCGCGAACCAGCGGCAGACCGGCTTGCCCGGCCCGCGTCAGAGCCAGCCCGGTTGCCAGGCGGTGGAACAGCGGCTGGCCCAATTGCTCCTCCAACACCTTGATTTGCTGGCTTACAGCCGCCGGCGTGACATGTAACTCGTCAGCTGCCTTGCGAAAACTCCCATGACGCGCCACGGCATCGAATCCTCGTAATGCGCTCAGGGGTAAGTGACTGATTAGTGGGACCAAGTTTTGCTTAACAGGGTATTAAGAAAGATTCTCTTGTTGCGACGCAACAATGCCCATATCTTAGCATCGTAGGATCAGGAAGTACTTGTAGTCAGACGCATTTTGGAGAAATACATATGAGCAACACCAGGAGTTTTTTACAACGCTTTATCCAGTCGTTCAACGAGGGATTCGAACGTAGCGCTCAAATGCGAGCACGCAATTACCTTCTCGGCATGAGCGAAGAATTCCTTGCCGAATTGGGCATCTCGCAGGCACTGGTTGTCAAAGGCCCCGAAGCCTGGCCGTGGCGCCTGGCCGATCAGCCACGCGCTGATCTGCGGGTTACCGCCGGCACCGCCGAAACCCGGCCTGCCGCCGCCGACTCCGAGCGTACCGGTCACTACGATCAACGTACCGAGCCCAAGCTGGCCGCCTGAGCGTAACCGACCGGCAATCGACGAAAAGGATAATTTCCCGTCTATTCCGGCGTGAACATAGATAGCGTCTGAGCCGATCCCGGCCAGACAGGGGGCGAATTGCCGCCTGAACGATGCGCCACCAGCGCTGGCTATCCGGTCATCCAGGGCCGGGGCCGTGAGATTTGCCGTGCCCGCACGGCAGCTATTCCACCTTCATTACTCCACAATCCGGCAGCCAGACACCCCGTTCAAGCCTCTTGCCGGGCTGCAACCGGCGCGCCGATCACAGTGCGACAGAAGATTGCGCAGGGCCGAATCAATTCCCGCTTGCGATTGCGACGGCTTCACGCGTCGATCCGCAGTCGGGGCAACGCCAGGCCTCGGGTAAATCCAGCGGGCTGTTCACCTCTGGACCCGCGCCACGCGGGTCGAAAAGGTAGTAGCAGGCGGTGCAGATAAATTGACCCTCGGTCGCCACGGCCGCGTTCGCGGTGCCGGTATGCACTGCTGCGCCAGCATCGCCTTCAACCCGATCGCCTTCGCGAAGCTCGCCACCTTCGAGAATGGACAGATAGATGCCCAGATCCTTGTGACCGAACTCTTCCCGTAATTTCCCGGGCACATTGCGATCGCGCTCACCGGTTTCGGGATTGACGTTGGTCGCCGCGCAGCGGCCATTGCGTATCGCAGCATGCGCCTTGACCGCACCCAGGCGCAAGTCGCAACCGACCCAGTTCAGTTCGCTGAATGGCTCGGCATCGTCAATGTAGACATTGGCGCGAAAGCGCCGCGCATCCAGTGTCTGCCCCCAGCGCTTTTCCAGTTCACGCACGCTGGCCAGATTGATCAGGGAGACGTACTTCGGCGCCTTGTCGGTGAACTGATGTCCGGCCGCCTCGACCAAGCGCGGCGCGTTGGGCAACTGCTTCGGCATGAACTCGGCAAAGAACTGCTCCAGTGCGCGTTGCCCGGACGCCTCACCCAGTGCGAATGAAAGTTTGCGTCCGTCCGGCGCACCCACTTCAAGTGTGTTCTCCGCATCGGAGAAATGCGTCTTCAGCGATGCAATCCGTTCGTGCAGCATCAGCATTACGAAGTTTGACTTGGCCAACCAGACCGGCGCACCCGGGTCGAATTCCGCGCTCGTGCGTAACAGCGCATAGCATCGATCAAAGGGGAAACCCTCGCCAGTGGCAACATGCACCGACGGCAGACGCTCCGGGCTGAGGCCCTTTAC
>JASFUE010000326.1:0-3525 GCA_050050435.1 Burkholderiales bacterium
CTCAGTCGTGTATAGCATCCGCCTTCTGGCACAGGGTCAGTGGCGTGCTCAATACCTCCGCTGGCGGGCGACGAGTCGTCCGGGAAAAACGTTCCGAACCAGTGATCGCTGAAACCCGCGGCCACCACAACAACCCGATAGCTGGCGATTCTCTTCGATCCGGAGCTGCGCGATCAGTGTGCCAAGTTGCTTGCTGAGATCCGTCAGCGCAGCATTCAGTTCGCTGGCCTGCTGGTCGCTGAGGGAAAGCTTGGGTTTCAGCTTTGCCACCACTTCATCCGGGGTGATAAACGGGCCATCATCAGCGGCGAAGGATGAAAAGCTGACCAACAGCATCAACACAAACAAAACAGACCTGGTTGCCCGGGCTGCAACCTGGGGGACGAGTTCCGGTTTCATTTCACGTTTCCTTATGAACGTTGATCGACGCAATGGGTTGAAACGAGCCTGGCACAAATATCTGATTCGACATGAGCCTGAGCAAGCGCCATCGGCCGGCTGATGCTAATGCCGTAGGTGAAATGCACTTTGACGTGCGTCATTTCGGGGCGTTCGGGAAGCCCCGAAGGATGCGGTCGTGAATCTCCTGGCCGGGCGGGGTCGCGCCCGTCAACTGATTACTCGTTTGCCTACAATCGGACGCTGAGGCATTGTTAATATGATGCTATCGAAACGGTGCTATCGAAACGGTACAGCTCGAATAGTGCCGAGATCTCCGGGGAGAGTTGACCCATGAATCACTTCACCAAGCGCTACCATCCGTCTGGCACGTCGCCTGGAACATTGGTCAAGCATGAACAGGCGCAGCCGGTTCCTCTGACGATTTTGTTGACCGACTATACGGCCGATGAATGTCGGGAGGCGCAGTTGGGCAGCCCGGGAGAATGCAGGCCATATCTGGATCGAGATTCCGTGACATGGTTGCATGTGCAAGGCGATGCGAGGCCGGAGTTCATGGAAGAGCTGGGCGAGGTATTCGGCCTGCATCAACTCGCACTGGAAGATGCGACCAGTACGGGCCAGCGGCCCAAAATTGATGAGTACGAAGAGCAGTTGTTTGTCGTCATGGCACATCCGTCAATGGACCCTGACGGGGTATCGATTCGCATTCACCAGTTGAGCCTGTTTCTGGGAAAGAACTTCGTCATCAGCTTCCATCACGGCGACGTTGACCCGTTCGAGCCGGTGCGAAAGCGTCTACACGATCGTGTCGGGCGCCTGCGGCAAAGGAGTGCGGACTATCTGCTTCAGGCATTAATTGATCTGGTGATCGACGACGGATTTCCGGTGCTCGAGTGGCTCGGCGATGAGATCGAGAAGATCGAGGAAGAAATGCTCGAAACGCCGACCAGCGCCAATTTGAGGAGCCTGTACGAAATAAAGAGAACACTGGTCATTCTGCGGCGCGTGCTGTGGCCACAGCGTGAAGTGGTCAACCGTCTCGTTCGGGGGGAGAGCCCGCTCATCTCAGACGGCACCAAGATGTACTTCAGCGATTGCTATGACCACACGATACAGATCATGGATCTGGTGGAGTCCTACCGCGATATGGCAACCGGGTTGACGGACGTCTACCTGTCCAGCGTCAGTCACCGGCTCAACGAAACCATGCGTGTGCTCACCATGATTGCGACCTTGTTCATCCCGTTGACTTTTATCGTCGGTTTGTACGGGATGAATTTCCAGAATGCCAACAGCCCTTGGGCGATGCCGGAATTGCATTGGTACTACGGCTATCCTCTGGTGTGGTTGCTGATGATTGTGGTGGTCATTGGAATGCTGGCCTACTTCCGGCATCGAAAATGGTTTTGACGCTGTTGCGCCGGGGGCTGATCCCGGGCTCGAGCCGGCGGCGCCCTTGTCAGCGAGAGGTGGCGCGCTGTCGACGGTAGACCCGGATTACCCAGACGAGGCTGGCGATGGCAGCGATGCCACCCATCAATGCCAGTTGGTAGTGTTTGACGTCGCCCAGCAGACGCTCGGCTACCTGGCCAAAATAGAAGCCGGCGCTGCCGATCGCAATCGACCACATTGCCGCTCCGACGGTGTTGAGGATGGCAAAGCGCATGTAGGACACGCGACTGGTGCCGAGCGCAAACGGGGTTATGGTGCGCAGGCCGTAAAGAAAGCGGAAACCCACAATCAGCAGGTTCTGGTGTCGCTCCATGATGCGGAACACGCGCTCGCTACGCTGTTGCCAGGTCGGGCGCTTCGCCAAGAACGCCTTTCCGTGGCGCCGGCCGAGAAGAAAAAACAGCTGGTCACCGAGCAGTGAGCCGAAGAAAGCGCAGACGATGACCCATTTGAGCGACAGCAAGCCAAGATGTGCTGCCATGCCACCGAGCAGCAAAATCGTTTCGCCTTCGAGCGCGGTGCCAAGGAGCACGGCGGGATAACCGTAGTCCTGCAAAATTTGAACGATTGTCATGTGCGCATAATAATCCAGCAGTTCGCAGGCATTACCGTGCACGTAGCCCGCAAAGGGCGGATGCAACCGGTCATACTGCTTCTTTGTGTTCCCTCGTTGCCGATGCGCTTTTGAGATGCGTATCGCCAGAAAGGTTTGAGGCCGATGCAGCCGAACGATAAACATACACTCGTGGTCGTCAATCCCGGACATTTCCATGCAGGCCTGACGCTGCGAAGACCCCACCCGTTGCTTTCGGACGAGGTCTACGTCTATGCCGAGGACGGACCAGGGCTGGGCGAGTTTCTGCATCTGGTCGATGCCTTCAACCGGCGAGACGGTCAACTGGCCTCGTGGCGCTTGCACGTTTACCGGGGGGCAGACTATATGGACGCGCTGCTGCGCGAGCGTGCCGGAGACATTGCTATTGTGTCCGGCAGGAATGATACGAAGTTGCGCACCATGCAGCGGCTGCACCAGGCCGGATTAAACGTGCTTGGCGACAAGAGCTGGTTGATTGACTCGAGCCAGCTCGACCTGGTCGAGCAGATAACGGCATCACCACCTCTGGTGATGGATATCATGACGGAGCGCTATGAGATTGCCACACGGTTGCAGCAGGCGCTGTCGGCCAGTGACGAGGTGTTTGGGGGCTTTCGCATCAGCGAAGACGAACCAGCCGTTTACATGAGAAGCGTTCACCACCTCTACAAGGAGGTTAATGGTGAACCGTTAGTGCGCCCGCAGTGGTATTTCGATTACAGTGCGCTGGGGCAGGGCGTTACCGATGTCACCACCCATCTGGTCGATCTCGTGCAGTGGATGGTTGGACGTGATCAGGGCGTGGACTATGAACGCGATGTCGTGCTCGGGTCAGCGCGGCAGTGGCCTACCGACATGCCGCTGGAAATTTTCTCGCGTATTACCGGCCTGGATGGATTTCCGGAATGTGCCAGGCGCGACGTCAGCGATGGCGTGCTGCACTACTGGTGTAATGCCAACATCGCTTACGCGTTAAAGGGCGTGCCGGTTGAGATCGAATCAATCTGGGATCTGGCCATTCCGCAAGGCGGTGGCGACACGCATTATGGAATTGTGCGGGGCAACTGTGCCGACCT
>JASFUE010000327.1:0-3490 GCA_050050435.1 Burkholderiales bacterium
ATGATGGTGCCAATGAGCACCCGCATCGACAATCCGGCGAGGAACAATACGTAGAATCCCGCTGCCGCCACCAGCAAGGCAGTGCCCAGGTCGGGTTGACGCGCAATCAACAAAACCGGCACGACCACCAGAACGGTCGCCGTGACATAGTTGCGGAACCGCAGCACCGCTTCATAACGGTCGAAATACCAGGCCAGCATCATTGGTACGGCAATCTTCATCAGCTCCGAGGGCTGGATTCGTATAAAACCCAGATTCAGCCAGCGTTGCGCACCCTTCGCCTCGATGCCGATCAGATCGACCACAACCAGCAGGATCAGGCCAAACAGGTACAGTGGCAAGGCAATGCTCGACAGGTAGTGCAGCGGGATGTTGGCCGCGATCCACATGATTGCCACCGCGATCGCGATGTTTACCATGTGGGTACTGGTTCGCTCCATGTTCGCGCCCGAGGCACTGAACAGTACCAGCGTACCGACCACCAGCAGGATGGTGACGAGAATCAGCAGCTGGCGGTCGAGATGGCGCCCGATTAACGAGAACAGGCGGTTAATCACCTTCGTCCTCCGTGCGCCGCAGCCGGGGAGCGGGAGTCTTCGGCTCTATTCCCAACAGGTAATAGTCGATCACTTTGCGTGCAATGGGCGCCGCGGTGCTGCTGCCGTGACCGCCGTTCTCGACCAGCACGGCCAGCGCGATCTTGGGCGCTTCGGCTGGCGCGAACCCGATGAACAGCGCGTGATCGCGGTGCCGTTCGGCGATCGCGTCCTCATCGTACTGTTGACCTTTCAATCCAATGACCTGGGCTGTGCCGGTCTTGCCGGCAAAACTGTACTTGGCACCTGAGCCGGCCCAGGCCGCGGTACCGCCCGGCAGCGTCACGTCAACCATGGCATTGCGTACCAGATCCAGATTGCGCGGCTGCAGCGGAACTTCCGCAATCGGAAAGGGCTCGACGATTTGCAGTTCGTTGGTCTGGCTGTTCTGGATTTGCTGCACCAGATGGGGCCGGAAAATGCGCCCGCCGTTAGCAAGGATCGCTGTTGCCGACGCCAACTGCAACGGTGTGACCAGGTTGTATCCCTGACCAATACCGACAGAAATGGTATCGCCGATGTACCAGCGCTGGTTGAAGCGTTGCTGTTTCCACTCGGCAGACGGCAAAAGCCCGCTGACTTCCCCGGCCAGATCGATTCCGGTCCGTTGACCAAGACCGAATTGCGCGATGAAATCATGAATCATGTCTATGCCCAGGTCCTGGGCCAGACCGTAAAAGTAGGTATCGCAGGACTGCACAATGGCCTTGTGCAGGTCGACGATTCCGTGCCCTCCCGCTTTCCAGTCACGAAACACATGCCCCGATCCAC
Source organism: Burkholderiales bacterium (assembly GCA_050050435.1). Classification (GTDB taxonomy): domain Bacteria; phylum Pseudomonadota; class Gammaproteobacteria; order Burkholderiales; family Eutrophovitaceae; genus SG8-40. The sequence goes on from JASFUE010000327.1 coordinate 1,368, forward strand.
CCAACACGAAGTAACCCGGGTCACTGATGGTGTACTCGGGCGTTCGCTTGCCAAGCTCCAGCCCCGCCAGCGCCATAAAGGGTTTGAACGTCGATCCGGGTGGATACACACCTTGAAGGGCGCGATTGTTCATCGGGTGGTCGGGCGAGTCGTTCAGCAATGACCACTGCGCCTGGTCGATTCCCTCGACAAACAGATTGGGATCGAAACCGGGACGCGATACCAGTGCCAGCACACCGCCGGTTTCCGGGTCCATTGCCACCAGTGAACCGCGATAGTCACCGAACGCCGCTTCGGCAATGCGCTGCAGTCGCACGTCAACGGCGAGCAACAGGTTGTTTCCCGATACCGGTAAAATTGAACGCAGCGTGCGAATCGAATGCCCGTTGGCATCCGTTTCCACGTGTTCGTATCCGGTCACGCCTCGCAGTTCCTGCTCGTAGTATTGCTCCAGGCCTACCTTGCCGATGGAGTCCGACTTCGTATAGTTGTAGGCCAAGCCCTGCTTCTGAAGATCGCCATAGTCTGCTTCGCTCAAGCGCCCGATGTAGCCAACGACATGCGAAGCGACTTCGTTATTCGGGTAATGGCGAAACAGCCGGGCGTTGATCTGCACGCCCGGGAAACGATAGCGATTGACGGCAAAGCGGGCGACTTCCTCGTCGTTGAGCCGCGTTCGAATCGGAATGCTGGAAAAGTCCGGCTCTTCCTCCAGCATCTTGCGAAAGCGCCGCCGGTCCTTGGGGGTGATCTCGATCAGGGTCGACAGTTCGTCAATGAGCGCTTCCAGCTCACCGGTCTTGCTGGGTGTGATCTCCAGCGTATAAGCGGCGTAGTCGCTTGCCAGCGTTACGCCGTTGCGATCGAGGATAACGCCCCGATGCGGGACCACCGGTACGATATTGACGCGATTCTGCTCGGCGAGAAGATCATAATATTCGTGCTGAACGACCTGCAAATAGAACAGGCGCGAGGCAATAGTCACAAAAATCGCGGCGACCACGACGGCGACAATCGCCAGGCGCATCCGGAACAGATACAGCTCGCGCCGATGGTCTCGCAACTCCACTGCGCGTCTCACGGACAACCCTTCATTTCAATGGTTGGCAACGGCGATTCAACAACTCCTGCGCGCACAGTTATTCGGTCTTGACGCGTGGTCGCAATGGCAGCGTCACGATGTAACAGACGAATGGCCAAATCAGCGTTCCGCTCAGGCTGGGGAAGAAATACCACCAGCCCGGGAAGGCATCACCGGCAGCAAGGCGTACACCGAGAATGATCAGTTGCGCGACGAGCAATATGCCCACAATGTGCAACATCTGGCCTCGCAACCCGAACAGCGAAATCCGGCGGTGCGCGGTGATGCCGGCCGCCATCAGTACGCAATAAGCGAGCGCATGTTGCCCGAACAGGCTGCCGTCCGCGACATCCATTGCCAGTCCGAGCAAAAATGCCGGCGTGAACCCCACCCGCCGCGGATGCTGTATTGCCCAGTACAGCAGCACTACCGCCACGAAATCCGGCCTGATCGCAAGCACCCAGCCGGTGAGTGGCATCATGTTGAGCATGAAGGCCACAAAGAAAGACAGGGCGACATAGGTGGCACGCGCCGGCATCAGCATTTCGTCCGGGTAGGCCTTGCCGAATGCGCGCGCCAACATCAGTTCTTGCTCCCGGGCGATGCAGGCGCGAGTGGTCGTTCCGGGTAGGCTTCAGCGCTCTGTAACACCATCACGTGGCGGTGCGAGCCGACCCCCGACGCCGGCCGCGTGGTAATGCGTGCGAAAGGGTAAACGGCATTACGCTCGATGCTGTCAACAAATGCCACCGGCAGTCCCGACGGGTAAACACCGTCAATACCCGATGTCACCAAAAGGTCGCCTTTTTCGATATCGGCATTGACCGGCATGAAACGCACTTCCATCGTGCCGTCGTAGCCAAGACCGAATATCACCGCGCGCAGCCCATTGCGCACAACTTGAACCGGTGTGACCTGATCGCGGTCCGTAATCAGCGACACCTCGGAGGCCCATGGATAGACCCGTTGCACCTGTCCGATCAGCCCGAGCGTGTCGATCACCGGTGCACCGCGCTCGACGCCATCAGTTGCGCCTTTGTCG
>JASFUE010000328.1:0-3475 GCA_050050435.1 Burkholderiales bacterium
AGTGGATGGTGAACCCACCGCGCCTGGCAAACGCAGCGGAGGCGCGGTCAACAGAAAGCGATTGCGCTGATTTTCCCGTAGCCAGTTCGCCAGTGCAGTCAGATACCAAAGTTCCCCAAGGTTGACACCCAGCTTGAACAGGCAGTGCTCGTGCAAAGGCAAAGTTGCGCAGCGAACCTCGCACGGCCCCGGCGGTATCGCCTCGACAGCATAGTTGTCGGCAATCAGCGCCGATAGCGATGAATCGGTAATCCAGTTGAGCAGCTTGTCGTCACGGCCATCGAGCGCGGCACACGCGCTCTGTAATAACTGCCCATCGGGCTGCCTCTTCATGTCCAGCAACAGCTGGGCAAACCCGGTGTGCAGACAGACCATGTCACCCGGCTCGACCACGACCTTGTCGTTGTCCATGACTCGCATCAGCGTTTCGTAACCGACCAATTCGCGAGCCTGCGCAAAATGAGCGTGCAGATCGATCAGCACCGCGCGCCCCTGCACGCATTTGACGGCCATGTTTTCCACACCAAGGGCATGAACCATGGTGGTGGTTTTGGCCGGCACACTGCCGATCGCACCCGCGTCATCGGGATTGCTCGGCCCGATGATCTCCTTGCCACTGCGGTAGCCGTTGTAGAACACCGCTTCAGGCGTGCCATCGTCATCGGCATCGAACAGTTGTCCGACATGAGCAAGCGAATCCCACTGCGTGGAGTACTGCAGGTGCAAAATCACCGCATCATCATTCACCACGTCGGTTGCGTTTTGATCGTCGCGGGCGACGATGTAATTCATGTTGGGCTTGCCATTTCGCAATGTTGGGCGCAATACCGGCGGGAAACGGCGCGGATTCAGAATATTTCCGCCCGGATAATCAAGCGGCAGGCTAAGGCAAAAGGTGATACCTTCGCGAACTTCGGCAACGCCCTGCCGGACTTTCTCCGGCGTGAGCAAGTTGAGACGCCCGAGTTGATCGTTCTCGCCGAAATCGCCCCAGGTCGATCCCTCCGGACGCTTTTTCCAGCGCGAAGATGTCGGCATCCACGTCTCCCTGTTGTTATTTTCCTGATGCGCCAGCAACTCCGCGGCGATACGGTCATGCACCAACGCAATCGGACACAGGAAAGTGCACTGGTCAATACGTTGTATCGACCAGTGCAATGCTTTCCTGTCGTTCCTCGGGGTCCGTGTTTCGCAGTCGCTTATTATTGTTTTTCGTTATTCTTGTTCGCGTTGTGCGAATCCGGCAGAGGCCGCTGCTATCGCCCCTACCGCATACATGGAGTCCTCCCCCTTCAGGCCCATCGGCATGCGCCGCGTCCAGACCCGATCATTGTTTCTGACTGTACACTTGTCAAGCGCTGAATTTTGCTTCCCGGAATGCACCATCCTTATTTTCAACATTAAATCAATATGATCGGCGATCTGGAATTTCAACTGTTTTGCGCTGCGAAACAACCCGTAAACACTCGTAAAAAGGCCGTATGACACTACGTATCGGGGCTGGCTCGGCCTGGTGGGGTGACCGGATTTCACCCGCCAGACTCAATGCCGAGAAAGGCGACCTGGATTATTTGTGCTTCGAGACTATGGCCGAGGCCACGATCTCGGCAGCGCAAGTGCGCAAACGCCGCGATCCGGATTTTCCGGGTTACGACACCTGGCTCGACGACCGTATGAATGCCGTATTACCGGCATGTCTGAAGCGCGGCACGCGGATCATCACCAATCAGGGCTGGATCAATCCCGACGGGGCCGCGCAACGCATCGTGCACTGGTTGCGGGAATTTGGCGCCAGAGGCATCAAAGTCGCGTCCATCAATGGCGCGCTGATTACCGACCGCGTACTGGATCTGACCGATACGATTCTCGAAAATGGCCAACCCACTTCTACACTGCAACCCACGCTCGTATCGGCCGAAGCGTATCTCGGCGCCGAGCCCATCGTCGAGGCGCTCAAACAGGGGGCTCATATCGTGGTTTCCGGGCGCGTAGCCGACCCATCGATATTCATGGCACCGATGATGTATGAATTCGGCTGGGATCCGCTGGATCACGTTCGCCTCGGCCGCGGCAATGGCCTCGGACATCTCATGGAATGCGGCGCCCAGGTGACCGGCGGCTATTTTGCCGACCCCGGTTTCAAGGACGTACCCAAGCCCTGGGACCTGGCTTTTCCCATCGCGGAAGTCGAAAGCGACGGTAATGCGGTGATCACCAAAGTCGATGGCACGGGCGGCACGGTCAGCCTTATGACAGTCAAGGAGCAGATGTTCTACGAAGTTCACGATCCGGCGAACTACATCACGCCCGATGTGGTCGTCGACTTCACCACGACCGAACTTTCCCAGATCGGCACCGATCGCGTCAGCGTGAAAAATATTTCCGGCAAACCGCGCACACCGACACTGAAGGTCTCGATCGGCTGCACCGAAGGTTATGTCGGCGAAGACATGTTCTTCTACGCCGGCCCGGGCGCGATGCGCCGCGCACGGCTCGCAAAGCAGATCCTCGAAGAACGTTTCAGAATCGTCGGACTCGACGCGGAGGAGCTGCGCATCGACTTTCTCGGCCTCAATGCCATTCATGGCGCGATGACCCCGGCCAATGCACCCGAGCCATACGAAGTCGCAGTGCGTGTTGCTGCCAGAACCAGGACGCGAGAGGAAGCCAACAAGGTCGGACGTGAAGTCGATGGCATGGCCGTATCCGGGGTGGGCATGACCGGTAAGCGCGTGCCGCATCAGGACCGCACCCGCGAAATCATTGGCGTATGGTCTTCGCTGGTTGCGCGAGAGCGCATTACTCCCCGGATCAACATCATCGAGAGCTGACACGACGGCAATGGAGGCCGGCATGAAAATCAGATTGGAAAATGCTGCCCACTGTCGCTCAGGCGACAAGGGCAATACATCCAACATATCGGTGATCGCGTTCTCCCCGGAGGTCTATCCGTTTATCAGGGAACAGTTGACCGCCGAGCGATTCCACGCGTTTTACGCCGGCGTGGTCAAGGGCAAGGTAACGCGTTACGAGATCGACGGATTGCAAGCCCTGAATTTCGTCGCCGAGGGCGCGCTCGGCGGTGGCGTGTCGCGATCGTTGTGCCTCGACAACTACGGAAAATCGCTCTCCTCTCGCATTCTCGCATTCGAACTCGATGTACCGGAGGAGTTGAAACCGTCGCTCAAGGGCATGGACTGAATGGTCAACGTACACGGCGCATGAGTAACTGAACTACGCTAGGATGGGCCCGATAGAATCTTTCGGCCAGGTACATCGTGCGACATTTTCACTTCCCTACCATCGCGATCGCCGTCTTTTGCGCATTTATCGCAGCGGCCTGCAGTTCCATCGACAAGGTTGTCGAGTCTGCGCCCAAACCGGGCGCCAGAATTCTCGGTGCCACTATCCGCGACCTCAGGCTGAACAGCCTGGATTTGCTGTTCGATGTTGAAGTTTCCAATCCTTATGCAGT
>JASFUE010000329.1:0-3454 GCA_050050435.1 Burkholderiales bacterium
GGTCGTGTTGACACTGGTAATTGTGCCGGTCGGAGCCTGGGGCGCCGAACCGCATGAATGTCTGCAGTTCACAAGGGATGGAACGGAAGGCGCGAAATTCACCAATATCTGTAACGAGATGGTCAACGTCATGTACTGCGTCGACAATCCGCAAAGCCCGAAGACCTGTTCGGCGGAACGCATTGGAATTACGACGCTGGTACCGTTGTCAAAGGAAATTGTTCCGGAATATGCTGTTACGGGCGAAGGCGAAATCTATTCGGCAGCCTGCTTCTACCCGACGGCCCCGGTGGGCTGGAAGCCCGGGCCGGATAGCCCGTTTACCTGCAAGAAGACCTGCGTCATGTGCTGAGTGCCGCGGTCATGGCGATTGGGCTCATTGTGATTACAACGGCGTTCTGCATGTTGCTTCACCCGGCTCGTGGATCACGTAAACTACAAGCAGGGTTGATTCATTTCCGGGAGCAACGTGTCCTGTAACATGGTGTCCAAAAACGATGGCGTCCAACAGCAACGTGTCTGATACAAGACAGAAACTGCCTGCTTCGGGAGCGGCCGCGGATTTTGACGTGGTGATTGTCGGGGCTGGTTTCGCCGGCATGTATATGCTGCATCGACTGCGCCAGGCCGGGTTTTCTGCTGTCGTTCTGGAAGCGGCGGCCGACGTTGGCGGTACATGGTTCTGGAACCGCTACCCCGGTGCGCGCTGTGATATCGAGAGCATGCAGTACTCGTATCAGTTTTCCGACGAGCTGCAACAGGAATGGGACTGGAGCGAAAAATACGCAACCCAGCCCGAGATCCTGCGTTACGCCAATCACGTTGCCGAGCGTTTTGATTTGCGCCGCGATATCCGCTTCAATACCCGGGTCAAGGCCGCGCAGTTTGACGACGAATCCGGGAACTGGACGCTGACAACGGCAGATGGCGAGCGAATTCGCGCCCCGTTTTGCGTGATGGCTACCGGTTGCCTGTCCGCACCCAACTGGCCGCGCATCGAAGGGCTGGATTCATTCGCGGGCGAGCTGTATCACACCGGATTGTGGCCGCACGAGGACGTCGATTTCAGCGGCCTGCGTGTTGGTGTGATCGGCACCGGTTCCTCGGCGATCCAGGCGATTCCGGTCATTGCGCAGCAGGCAGAGCATCTCTACGTGTTCCAGCGCACGCCGAACTACACCGTGCCGGCGCACAATGCACCGCTCAATCCCGGGCAGCGCCAGCAGATCAAGAACCACTATCGCGAATTTCGTGAAGAGGCGAAACAAAGTTTCAGCGGCGTTCACTTTCGCTATAACCTCGAGTCGGCGATCGAGGTCAGCGAACAGCGCCGGCGCGAAGAATTCGAGTCGCGCTGGGCGTACGGTGGCGTGACGTTCATGGGGGCGTTCACCGACCTCTTGTTCGATAAGCAGGCCAACGACGCGGCCGCAGAATTCGTGCGCGAGAAGATCCGTGGCATCGTAAAGGATCCAACGGTTGCCGAATTGCTTTGCCCCGACAATGTGATTGGTTGCAAGCGCCTGTGTGTCGATACAGATTATTACGCAACCTACAACCGGCCCAATGTTACCTTGGTGGATGTGTCCCGGTCGCCGATCGAAAGGATCACGCCTGGTGGCGTTTGTGTCGATGGCAAGGTGTTCAATGTCGATGCCCTTGTGGTGGCGACCGGTTTTGACGCGATGACCGGTGCCCTGACGCGCATCGACGTCAGGAACCCAAAGGGACACGCGCTTGCCGAAAAATGGAGCCAGGGTCCACGTGCCTATCTCGGCCTGATGGTTTCGGGGTTTCCCAATCTGTTTACGATTACCGGTCCCGGAAGCCCGTCCGTGTTGACCAACATGCTGCCGTCCATCGAACAACATGTGGAATGGATCAGCGAATGTCTGATCCATCTTCGCCAGGCGGGCAAGAAACGCATCGAGCCTACGCCTGAAGCCGAGGAGCGGTGGGTGGAACATACTGGCGAAGTAGCCAGCGGCAATTTGCGCTCGAGCTGCAGTTCCTGGTACGTGGGCGCGAATATTCCCGGCAAGACGCGCGTGTTCATGCCCTATATTGGCGGCTTCCCGGCCTACGTGAAAAAGTGTGAACAGGTCGTCGCTGACGGCTATGAAGGGTTTGCGCTGCGCTGATTGCAGTCATCTGTGATGAGCGTCGCCCGGCACGGATGATATCCTTAAACAAGCTGGATTGATGGCCAATATCAGTCAATTCGAAGGCAGCGGGGTCGTGCCGTTTGCCGGACAGGACCCGCAGATGTGAGGAGGTCGGTAATGCCTGAACTTCGGGGTGGTGCACTCATAGCATGCGCTCTTGCCTTTTTCGTGATCACAGGTGCAGGGCCAGCGAATGCCGTGGACGATACGCGCCTGCAAGCGGCATCCAATGAAAGTGCCGATTGGCTCACCTACGGTCACAATTACAAGAACCAGCGGTTCTCCGCGCTCGACCAGATCAACCGGACCAATGTGAAGCAACTGGTGCCCCGCTGGATCTTCCAGACCGGCATCAGCGCAACTTTCCTGACCAGCCCTATTGTCGCCGACGGCGTGATGTATTTGTCGACGCCGCGTAACGATGTCATTGCCCTGGATGCGGTCACCGGGGCGCAGAAGTGGCGCTACCACCACGAGATGAAAACTGACAAGCTGTGTTGCGGGCCGGCCAATCGCGGCGTGTCGGTCGGTTACGGCGCCGTTTACATGGCTAGTGCGGACGCGCGCCTCATTGCCCTGGATGCGCAAACCGGCGCGGTGAAATGGGACATTTTCATGGCGGTGCCTGACGAGGAGCCAACCGAGGCGGTATCCGAACTGGCGAAAGACGACCCGTTGCGCAAGCAGAAAGTCGTCGGCACCAGCGGACTGGGAGCGAACATGGCGCCGTTGGTGTTTGACGGCATGATCATCGCCGGCGTTACCGGTGCCGGTTACGGTTTGCATGTCGATAGCGAATCAGGCGAAGAACTGGGGGCAGTAATCGGCTTCCAGGGTAGTTTCGGTCGGCGCGGTTATCTCGCGGCATATGATGCAAATACCGGCAAGGAAATCTGGCGCTGGTATACGACCAGGAAAGACGGATGGGAGGGGCAGTGGCGCACCGAGACACCCGACGGTGAACCCTTGTACCGCGACATCGAAGCGGAGAAGGCGCGGCTTTCTGAATATCCGAATGCCTGGGAAGTGGGCGGTGGCTCGCTGTGGTCGACACCGGCGCTGGACAAGGATCTCGGGCTGTTGTATCTCGGCACCGGAAACCCGGCGCCGCAAATGGATGACCTGTCGCGGCCAGGCGATAACCTGTACACCGTCTCGCTGGTCGCACTCGATGCGCGTACGGGCAAGTTGCGCTGGCACTACCAGCAGGTGCCGCATGATCTGTGGGGTTATGACGTCGGCAGTCCACCGGTATTGTTTGAACTCGAGCGCAATGGCCGGGTGGTCAA
>JASFUE010000330.1:0-3416 GCA_050050435.1 Burkholderiales bacterium
CCTGTAGAGTTGAGTATTGAGGGCACTGCGAAGTCCTGATTTCATTTCGATAATTCAAGTCAATGCCTGGCACCGGCCCATCATCGTTCTGCGTTCTGCTGCCTTACGCTAAACACGTTTATTGTTAATCAACTCAAATAGAGAATTGCAATCGATCTGGCTCCCGGTATTGGCGCAAGCGATGACGATGAAATGGGCAGGAACCAGAAACGGCATCGGCCATCGAATCAATGTCCGCTTGTCCGGCAGCGAACGAAAAAGGCTATGCGAAGTCACAAGTTGCGATGACTGAAGAAAAACAACCTGACGTCTCGAGAACAAAGTCCTACGCCGGCAAACGCCACACGCCGACAACAGTGGTGGCCGGCACCATCGGTAACGTGATGGAATGGTATGACTTCGCGTTGTACGGATTCTTTGCTCCCGTCATCGCCCAGCTCTTCTTTCCCTCCGGAAACCACCTTGCCTCGTTGATCGCCACTTTCGGCGTTTTCGCCGCGGGTTTCGTAATGCGCCCCATCGGCGGTGTGATCTTTGGATATATCGGCGACCGCTTGGGTCGCGCCGCAGTGCTGCGTATTTCCGTGGTGACGATGGGCGCCGCCACTTTTCTGCTCGGCGCTCTGCCGACCCACTCGCAGATTGGCATCTGGAGCGCGGTGCTGCTGGTGGCGGTTCGGCTCGTGCAAGGCTTGTCGGTGGGTGGAGAATTCAGCGGTTCGGTCACTTACATGGTGGAGACCTCCCCGCTGCATCGGCGCGGTTTCTCCGGTAGCTGGGCCAACTTTGGCAGCCTGATCGGCACGCTGGTCGGTTCCGGATTCGCCGCATTGATTACCACGACATTTGCCCACGATATTGTGATGGGCTGGGGTTGGCGGATTCCGTTCCTTGCCGGCGGAGTGTTCGCACTGCTGGCCTACCTGTACGTGCGTCGTGTCGGCACCACGCCGCACATGGAACACCACGAAAAGCAGCACGAAGAAGATTCGCCGCTGCACGAAGCACTGACGCAAAACCGCCGTGAGACCCTGCTCGCCGTGATCTTCGCCTCCGGTTATGGAATCTTTTTCTACATACCGCTGGTCTATCTGCCGACCTACGCAACTGAAGTAGGTGGAATCGACAATGGCGTCGCGCTGCAGATCAATTCTCTGGGAATCGCGATCGCATTGCCGTTCATTCCACTGTTTGGCTGGCTGTCAGATCACTTCATTCGGCGCCGATCGCTGCTGCTGCTCGGGTTTCTTGGCACCGCGGTAGTGTCGTGGTGGCTGGTGTCGCTGGCACATGTGGATGCGAAATCACTGATTGCCTCACAGATCGTGCTCGCAATTCTGGTCGCCATTCCACTCGGCGCCGCACCAGCGATGCTGGTCGAGCTGTTTCCGGTCGCCGACCGGCTGACAGGTTATTCCATTGCCTACAACCTTGGGCTCGGCGTCGCCGGCGGCACTGCGCCGATGGTCGCGACGTGGCTGATTTCGGTTTCCGGTTCCGACCAGGCCCCGGGCGCCTACCTTGCCGTTGCCGCCGTTGTGTCAGCGCTCGGCCTTTGGTTCATGAAAGACCGTAGCCGCGAACCACTGCGTTAATCTTCAGCGCTCAAAATGTTAGATTTGCTAATAATTCCAGGAGCATGAAGCATGTCGTCTTCTTCGTCCAAAAGTCGCGCCTCGGCAATTCGTGGCCAGGTGCTGTCCTACAAGGCGGACCCGTTCAGGAACGCCATCGAGGATTGCGTCATGTACGAGTCCGATGGTGTGGTGGTTATGGAAGATGGCAAGGTCAGTGCCGTTGGCCCGGCTTCGGAAATCCTTTCAAAAGTACCGGAGGGGGTTGAAGTCACCACCTACAAAAACGCACTGATCCTGCCCGGCTTCATCGACTGCCACGTCCATTATCCGCAGACTGAAATCATTGGCGTATGCGGCGGGCAACTGATCGACTGGCTCAACGAATATACATTCGTGACCGAGCAGAAATTCAGCGACGAAGCGCACGCGCGCAAAGTTGCCAGGGTCTTTCTGCGAGAGGCATTGCGCTGCGGGACCACGACCTCTTCCGTGTTCTGCACCGTCGACCCGGTATCGGTGGACGCGTTTTTTGGTGAATCGCAGAAACTGAACATGCGCAACATCGCCGGCAAGGTGCTGATGGACCGCAATGCTCCGGAGCAACTGCTGGAAACGGCACAGCGCGGCTACGATCAGACCTGCGAACTGATCCGGAAATGGCACGGAAACGGACGCGCGCTGTATAGCGTGTCGCCCCGCTTTGCGGCGACCAGCACTCCCGAGCAAATGGAAATGACCGGGCAGGTCTGGAAAGAACATCCGGGAACTTACCTGCAATCACATATCTCGGAAAATCCCGGCGAAATCGAATGGGTCAGAAAGCTTTACCCCGATCGCGAGAGCTATGCGGACATCTATCGCCACTACGGGCAGCTCGGAGAGCAGAGCATTCTCGGCCATGGCGTGCACCTGACCGAAGATGAATTCCAGATGTTGCACGATACGGGTACCGCAATCTCACACTGCCCTACTTCGAATACGTTTTTGGGAAGCGGCTTATTCGATATCAAAAAGGCAATAGACGATAGACGCCCGGTTCGTGTTGGCCTCGGAACGGATCTCGGTGCCGGCACCAACTTTTCGCAACTGGTCACGATGCACGAGGCTTACAAGGTGGCGCAAATGAACGGCTATTCGCTTAGCGCCCATCATGCCTACTATCTGGCAACGCGTGGCGCGGCCAATGCGCTGTATCTGGATGACCAAATCGGAAGCATCGAAGTCGGACACGAGGCAGACATCACTGTGCTCGATCTGGCCGCCACTCCGATACTGTCCTTCCGGCTGGAGTACGCAGCCGGCCTGGAAGACGTGCTGTTTGCGCTGATGACGCTTGGCGATGACCGAGTAACATGCGCGACCTATGTCGCTGGCCAGCTGGTGTATGCACGTGCCCCGCAAACACACGAGGACAAGTTCTGCGATTCACTGGAAATCGCGGAGTAGATATACCCACAGTTCTGCATGGCACCACGCGCGTTGCCGGACCCCGTCTAGCCCAAGCACGAAAGCGCCTACAAAAATATAATCACTTGTCGTCAGATGCCGCAGGAGTCAGTCATGAGCTCATTCTCACCCGCTTTCGCGAATAACGCAGTCCGTTTGATACTTCTTGCACTGGCGGCGCTGGCAGCGGCGGCATTATCTGCCCCGGCTGTGGCCGAGCAGCAGGTCCCGCTCATTGGTGACAAGGCCGCGAAGTGCGGCAAGCCCCCTGTCGAGATCTATCGCGACGTAGCGCCCAGCGTGGTGCAGGTCTTTTCCTTCGGTATCGACCCCTATCAGGTCATTGATCGCGTCCGCGCAGGTACCGGTTCTGGCGTGTATATCGGCGATGAT
>JASFUE010000331.1:0-3414 GCA_050050435.1 Burkholderiales bacterium
AAAGAAGTGAACGAACTGTGCACCTTCAAAATAGCTTTCATATTTGGTACCGGTGGTAACAAGGACGCCAACAAGTACGATGATCGCGATCAAAACCGGGTTGAACAAGGCGTTGTTTCCCGATTTGCGGTAAAGCCAGTCGCCGAGCACATACGCTGCGATAGTCATGGTCAGATGTAGCAGCGGTGATGCCGCAAGGTAAACCCAGATATCCGACAGTCGCGCGGGATTCATGAATCATCCTTGCTACCGGGAGCCACCAGCCGGGAGACAACCCTGATGGTGAGTGCGGTAATGGTCAACGTAATGATCGTGCCCAGCACCAGCGAAACCACAATGGCCAGCCATTGGTCGAAAACGGTCGCTGCATGCAACATGACACCGACACCCGCAGGCACGAACAACAGTGAAAGATTCCGGAGAATGACCGTGCTTGTTTCACGCAGTGCCTCACGCGTAGCTGGCATGAAATGGAAAACCAGCAACAACAACACCATGCCGACGACCGGTCCAGGGACCGGTATCCTGAAATACTGGGACACAATCTCACCAGCAAGTTGGCAGGTGAGCAGCAACAGCAGCGCATTCAACATCAAGGCAGTCCCGAATAGCCGGTACGCCGGGACAGCGATCCGTATGCAAAACGCCAACCGCCCGGCCGGAAAGCGACTATTATGGCAGTCATGATTGCCCGACTGAATTTCCTGTTCGCAGTATCAGCACTGACCCTGCTGCTGTTCGTTTTTGCCGGCCGGTTCGTTCTGCTCAAGCCAATACAAGCCTGGGCACCGGCATTGATCCCCTACTTTCTTGCAGCCTACATTCTCGCCGCACTCATGCTTACGGTACTGATTGTCGCCAAGATCGTGATCCGGCTCGATGCCATCTCCTCGGCCGTGCGGGCAAAATTGTCAGGCCATGCCGGCATTGCGGCCCAGCTTGCGCTGTATATCGCCCATCTGTGGGTAATCGTCGTTCTTGCAGCATTGTTTACCGGGCATTACACGCTCCACAACACCTGGTTGGCCCTGATTGGTGCGGTCGGGTTGTACGGTGGCGCTATCGTCCTGTACATCACCAATTTGCGGCACCGGGCATTGTCCTCGTCCCACTAGGTCGTCCGCGTACGGCCGGCGCGGACCCAACCCAGGTCGGCGGACTGCGTGGCATCTAGTAAACTTCAGCCACAGGCTCGGCGCCTGCGTGCTGTGCGCCCCCTGGATTTCCACCAGTCACCGCAAACGAAAATTGCGCTTACAGAAAGAGCAGACACAAGATGCCAAGCCGCCAATCCGAAATTCGCATCGAGCCGCTGGCCAATCCCCGCCCTGTCCATTTTCCGGACGTTCTTGGTTTCGGTAAATATTTCACCAATCGCATGTTCGTCCAGCACTACGCTCCCGACGATGGCTGGCACGATGCGGCGGTTGTCCCCTATCAACCGCTCGCGCTCGATCCCGCCTCCCAGGTTCTGCACTGCGGGCAGGACGTGTTCGAGGGAGCCAAGGCGTATCGCCGTCCCGACGGAGAAATCAATCTGTTTCGCATCGACCAGAATATTGCGCGATTCAATCGCTCGGCAGCGCGGATGGGCATGCCGCAGATGGATCCGCAGGTGCATCTCGAGGCGATCAAGACGCTGGTCAGCCTCGAACACGAATGGATTCCCGGCCAACCGGGGTCCGCGCTGTATATTCGCCCGGTCATGATCTCGACCGAATCGACACTGGAAGTGCGGGCCAGCCACACGTTTCTGCATTTCATCATTCTCAGTCCGGTCGGTCCCTATTTCGGCAGCGGGCTCGCGCCGGTGCCGGTATTCATCTCGCATGACTATGTGCGCGCCGTGCGCGGCGGTACCGGTGAAGCGAAAACGATCGCCAACTACGCCGGTAGCATCCTTGCCACAGAGGAAGCGCGCCAGCAGGGATTCCAGCAGGTTCTCTGGCTAGATGCCACGGAACGGCGGCTGGTCGAGGAAGTTGGCGGAATGAACATCGCTTTTGTCTACGATGGCAAACATGTTCGTACCCCGGCATTGTCCGGCAGCATCCTGCCCGGCGTAACGCGCGACTCGATCCTGCGGCTCGCTCCGGACCTCGGCCTGGAAGCAACCGAGGAGCGCATCGACGTCAACGAGATGCTGGCCGACGTCGAATCAGGACGGATCACCGAAGTATTCGCCATGGGAACCGGCGCCGTCATTGCACCAGTTGGCTGCTTCCGTTACATGGGCAAGGATCACGTCATCAATGACAACCGCACCGGGCCGGTAGCACAGCGCCTGTTCGATGCCCTGACCAATATCCAGTACGGTCGGGTTCCCGACCCTTACGGATGGACGCAGACATTGCCTGTCAAAAACGATTCGCCGCGTCTGCACCAGTCGGCGAACCGGTGACACGGGACAAGCTCAGCGACTGGAGCCGTTTCGGACCGGGCGAACCGCTGCCATGCTGGCGGCAAGATCGGCCGTGACGCCACCGCGCTGCCAATGGGCCTTGGCCGGCAACGAGCTGTATCTTGCCTACCACGATCGCGAATGGGGCGTCCCGGTGCACGACGACCGGGTATTGTTTGAATTTCTGTTACTCGAGAGCGCCCAGGCGGGCCTGTCCTGGTCCACTATATTGAACAAACGGCAAGGCTACCGGCGGGCGTTTTCGGAATTCGACCCTGCGCGCGTGGCTGGCTTCGGAAAAGGCGATATCGAGCGCCTGATGGCTGAACCCGGCATTGTCCGCAACCGTCTGAAAATCGAGGCTGCAGTTCTGAACGCCGGTCTTTTTCTCGAAATTCAGGCGAGCTTCGGTAGTTTCGACGCTTACTTGTGGCGTTTTGTAGACGGTAAACCCCTTGTCAACGAATGGAAGCGTGCCGCGCAAGTGCCGGCCAGTACAATACAGTCCGATGCGCTGAGCAAGGATCTGAAGCAGCACGGATTCAAGTTCGTCGGAACCACCATCGTGTACGCATTCATGCAGGCGATCGGGATGGTCAATGATCACACGACCGACTGCTTCCGCTGGGCGCAACTGGGTGATCCGGGCGCGACGGCGACGGGCAGAAAGAACTGCAACCGTTCGCAGGAAAAACGGCACGTTAAGAATGACTGATGCTTCAAGAAGGAATCCATGAAACCGGAAAACAACTATTCAGGCGCCGCTGATCACCGCCGTGTGAGTCTGTCCGATGCACTGGATGCGGTCGGGCGAGTCAAGAGCGAGCTGCCCTCGGCGACTGTTTTCGAACACGGGACGCTGCAGGTCAAGATGTATCGCCCCGGCGTTGAAGATCTGCAATCACCACATGATCGCGACGAAGTCTATTTCATCGTTAACGGCAGCGGGTGGTTTGTAAACGGAAACGAGCGGCATCCGTTTCAAACTGGCGACATGCTGTTTGTGCCCGCTG
>JASFUE010000332.1:0-3399 GCA_050050435.1 Burkholderiales bacterium
ATGCGTCCCGGCGTGGTCTATGGCATCGGTCGTGATCAGGGAATGACATCAAAGACCACTGTCGCCATCCTGGCCGCGGCCGCCGGTAAACCCTATACGATTCCTTTTACCGGCGCCGTGTCCTGGTTGCATGCCGGCGAAGTTGCCAGCGCATTCATCAAGGCGGTTTCGCGCCCACGCGAAGAAGCGGTCGTGTTCGATATCAACGGCATCGCCTCGACTGTCGAGGATTCGCTTGCGCTGTTGAAAAAAGTTGCGCCCGCATCCCGGATCACTGCCAGCGGAGCGCCGCTGCCCTTCCCGATGGCGTTGTCCGACGAGCCGCTGCGCGCCTACCTTGGCGATTACGGCCAGATGCCGCTGGAAGAAGGCATCGCCCACACACATAAGATTTTCAGCTCGTTGCTGGAAAAAGGTTTGATCAGCGCCGAATCCATCGACTGAGCGCCGGTAGGCAAAAGCTGGCTGGCAACAGGTTCAGTAATCAGACGATACCGGGATCGTTGGCAACGCCGATGAGACGGGGTTTACTGGCCCTGATCGGTGCGAGATGACGGCGAGCGCGCAACCAGCTTTCGACAACATTCCATACCGGTGTGCCCTGCACATCCGGGCTGATCGATGCCCAGCCGGCTACACGGTATTTGCGCTGTGCGCTGATCGGATCTCCATTCAGGCGCATGTCGCTGATTCTCGATCCGATCGCTTCATGGGGTGCGCATGCGTAAGTCATTCCACCGACTCGCACCATGTCACCGCCTTGCTGGTAATACGGGTCGGGATTGAACAGGTTGTCGCACACGTCTTCCAGAATGGCCTTGATCTGCTCTCCGGAAATTTCATTAACGGTCACGCTCGGATAGGTAATCGCGGTCTGGTTCATCACGTCCTCGCGCGTCAAGGTCTGGCCGGGGAGAATGCTCGGCCCCCAGCGAAAGCCCGGCGAAAAGGCGATCGGCGCATCGTTTACATCCATCAGCGCCTGCAAGATCAGGTCATCGAAACTGCCGTTGAAATTGCCGCGCCGATAAAGTAAACCATCGGTTAACGCTAGGGTTTCACCAAGCTCACCTGTATAGGGGCGCCGCTTCTCGGCGATGAGCTGCGACATTTCCGGATCAGCCGGCAACAGATTCGAGAACACCGGCAACAAGCGGTATCGAACATCGAAAACGCGACCTCGCCTGACGTCGAAATCAAGAACTCCGAGAAACTTGCCATTGGACCCCGCGTTGGTGACCAGTGTCCGTCCGCCGGGGTTGTCGACAAAAATCGGCGCCGGCACAGCGTCGTGCGTGTGGCCACCCAGTATCGCGTCGATACCGCTGACACGCGAGGCCAGTTTCAGGTCGATATCCATGCCGTTATGGGATAACAGGATGACCAGTTGCGCGCCTTGCGAATTGACTTCGTCTACCGTGTTCTGTAACTCGCGTTCGCGAATACCGAAACTCCAATCGGGAACAAAGTAGGCCGGATTGGCAATTTTAGTATACGGATACGCCTGTCCGATAATTGCTACGGGCACACCGTTGACTTCGCGCATCACATAACCGGGGAAGACCGGATCCTCGAAATCCGTCGTGCGAATATTCTGCGCGACGAAATCAATGTGCCCGCGCAAGTTGCGCTCAAGGAGTTCGTTAACCCGCTGCGCTCCGTAGGTAAACTCCCAGTGCCCGGTCATCACGTCGACGCCAAGCGCGAGACACACATCAACCATGTCCTGCCCCTGCGTCCATAGCGCGGTTGCCGAGCCCTGCCAGGTATCGCCGCCATCGAGCAATAGCGCACCTGGTCGCGTCCCGCGCAACTGCTTGACCAACGAAGCCAGGTGGGCAAAGCCGCCAACCTTGCCGTAGGTTTGCGCCGCCGCCGAGAAATCCAGGCAGGTGAAGGCGTGCGCCACGGCACTGCCTGCCGGAATTCCAAAATGCTTCAACAGCGCGTCGCCAACAAGATGCGGCGGTTTGCCGTGTGCGGCACCGACTCCGATGTTCACAGCCGGTTCGCGATAGTGCAGCGGCAGCAACTGTGCGTGGCAATCGGTGAAGTGAAGCAAGGAGACGTTGCCAAACGGCGCAATGTCGTACAACCTGCGATCATCAAATGCGTTCGCGTTGCCGGCCAATACGCGTGGCGAGTCAATTGACATACCGCAGGCCGCCCCTGCCGCCAGCAGTTGCAGAAATTCACGTCGATTCATGTCAATTGGCCCTCGTCTCCGGCATTGCGGTTGCCAAACACCGCTGATCCCGCCGGGAATGCCAGGCGGATGTCCGGGGACAAGGCGCGCAATGTAGCTGTTGGGTTACTTGTTGACCGGCGAATCCGGGTCGAGCAGGAACGCCACCGCATCGGCGACCTCCTCCGGTGTAAGCCACTGATTGTGCCCGAACCGCGGCATCTGCGAGCAGGCATAGAACGCCTGTGCATTGTAGATTTTCTGATACACGCGCCTGATGCTTTCGGGGGAGGTTCCGTAGCGCTTTCCATAACCGGTGAGGCTCGGGCCGAGATTGCCGGCCGACAACTCGTCCGGCGACAACGCGTGGCAGGCGTAACAGTTCGCACCCCGCTTGCGCCCCGGCGGGTCCGGGCGGATCGACCCGATGTGGCCGCCTTTTCCGGATGACGCCAGTTTTTCGCCGCGGCGCCAGTCACCCATCAGCTTGCCGCTGGCCGGATAACGAAACACCTGACCGGATAATTCGATGATACGTCGGGCAATTTCGGGCGGGGGCTGATTGCGGTAACGGCTACACAACTTCTGCACGTCGTCCTGCTCGATGCGCTCCTCCCACTGCTCGGGCGTTGCACTGGTGAAGGACTCACGCATCATTCGCTCAACGGTTGCTTCCAGTCGCTCGTCGGCTGGAGACAGGTCCTGCGCCATAGCACCGGCCAACAGAGTACACAGACCGATGGCCGCGGCGACAATAGCGAGGTGACATTGCCTTGCCCCCATCAGCGCTTGATCCCCGGTGCTTCAAGCATCACCCCGCTGGCGTTGTGCTGCATATACACCTGGAGCGCAATCACCACATCGGAACCGAAATCCGGTTCCGGCCATCGCATCTGGCGAATACAGTCGATCAGCCGACGCTCCATGGTCCACACAACGCCTTGCGAAACGCGGTAAGCAGGCCACTGGGCCATTGATATGCGGGCACCCTGTTTGGTCGAAAGGTTGGGTAACTCCTGTAAGCGGATGCGGCGGTCATCGAGCCCGTGGCAGGTCGAACAGGCAAAATCAAGCGGACCCGAGCGCCGGAAGAACACCTCTTCTCCCACTTTGTACATCTCGGCTTCACGTGGGTGTACTGCCGGAACATCGATGGGCGTGCCGCGCGATTGAGTTGCCACATAAGTGACCAGGGCTTCATTCTCCGACCCGGG
>JASFUE010000333.1:0-3395 GCA_050050435.1 Burkholderiales bacterium
TTGGTTTATGGGCACAATGATTTATGCATCATTCAAAGGCAGAAACGCTTAACAAGACAAACAAAAGCGACCGCTTACGCGGCGGCCCCTTTTTACGGCGTTAGGTGTTTCTACCGTGCCCGACACTATCACGTCATGCATTGAGGAAGAATATTCACTGTTCCTTTCCATTTATTGGAGGCGGCGGGACGGTTGGCGTCCACTGTTCATGTATTTCCGAGGCCCGGCAGGCGTGCCATTTTTCATCGCGCCGTTCCTCACACTCATCGGACTTTGGAGGTTCGCTCGCCGCCCTCCGCGATTGGTAGACGCGGATACCTCACTGTTTCGTGGCGCGACCGTCACGCGCACTTGCGAGCATTTGGGTTCTTATGGGATGGGAGGTCCGGGATTCGTCGGTTTGCGGTTGCGGCTTTCGAGTGGTCGTCATGTTTGGGTCGTGTTCACCGTGTGGGCTGCCGCGGGATGGCTGACCATCAACGATGACCTTCTGTCAGAGGGATATTTCCCGGACGAGCAGCGAGAGCTATCGTCGTCTCGCCGGTTGAGGCAGCTTTCGGATTTGGTCGGCTCGGCACTTGCAGACATTCATCTAGACCGGGAACTGGCAGAACTGACGTTCGGCGGATCGTCTGGCCCACTGGTTCTCAGGCTGCGACGTGATTCGAGTGCGCTGCCGGTTCATCGCGGCTCGAAACAACCGAAGGTGCTTGCGACCTCTCAGGACATTCGCGACGCCGTCATTGTGTCGCGCCGAGGTTCGCTATGGCTGGTAGAGTAGAACGACAATCCGAAGCACCTAACGCTTTGGTCGATCCGACCGTTGCGCCTGGGGGCGCTCAGTCGGCTCACTTACGACGTCAGCCTGCGCACAACATCCTGTGCTATATACGGAGAAAGATTGAAGATAGAGCGAGAACAGCAGATGAGTGGTAGAGATGCGCAGTTCTGGGACAAGGCTGCGCGGAAATATGCCGCCTCCCCCATTAACGATGAGCCCGGTTTCGAGAGGACATTGGCGCGTACACGCGCGCTCATGGCTCCCAGCGCGCGGGTGCTGGAACTCGGCTGTGGCACTGGTACGGCGGCCCTGCGCGTTGCAGATGCCGCAGAGAGCTATCTGGGCACCGACATTTCCGCCCGCATGATTGCCATCGCGCAGGAAAAGCTCGCAAGAGTTCGCCAGAACGGACTAAACAACCAATTGAGTTTCCGTCAAGCAACCGCCAGCACATTGACGCGTGAAAATGCCCGCTATGACGTCATCCTCGGATTTAACTATCTTCACCTCGCCGGAAATCTGGCCGCCGTGCTCGGCCATATCCAGACCCTTCTGGCGCCGAGCGGCCTCTTTATCTCCAAGACGCCCTGCGTCGGCAACATGAACCCGCTCATCCGTCTCGCCATCCCGCTTATGCGCCTTGTGGGCAAGGCGCCCAGCGTAACCACTTTCTCCGCCGCATCACTTGAACGTGCGATCTGCGCCGCCGGTTTCGAAGTTTTGGAGAACGAGCGTCATGGATCGAAGAGAAGCGACATCCGGCCTTTCATCGTCGCCCGCGCCCCATGAGCGTGGTCATCCATGTCGTTGGTCAAATGTAGACAAGAGCCTGACGATGCCCTGCAGCCGACGGCTTCACCGTGGATGAGCTCCGCGTTAGCCATGAGTAACGATCAGATTGACAGCGACGAGGAGCGGGACATCGCGGATGACCCGTTGCTCGCGGCTCTAGATGCCGATCTAAGAGCAGCGTCAAGAAAGGGGGATAACCGTCTTGTTTTATTTATTGGCATAGCGCTGCTACTTGCCCTTCTCTCGAAGCTTGTTCGCATCCCAACATGGTCGATAGATGTGCTCGCCTCCTTGTCCGCCCTCAGCATACTCGGCGGCATCGCCTACACGGTAGGTTCAGTAGTGCAAAAGAAGTTGGTCGTTGCTGATCGCTATGGTCTGCGTTGCCGTGCGTGCGGCCGCAGGCCGAAGGTTTTCCGAATCTTGCAAGCCGCTGAGCTTCGCAAGTGTCCTTGGTGCCGGAGTGCGCTTGACGTCTATCTTCCATCAAAACGTGGTCGCGGCTAACAAGTCGTTGCACAACGATCGCCGAAACTGCGTTTGCCGTTTTGGGGCCCGCGTCGCGTCGCTCCCCGGCATCCGGTCAACACCCGCGTTGAGCGCTAATGAACCTTCAGCGTGGAATTAAGTTACTTGAGGAGCGAGAAGGCTCTGGACCGGTGGCCGAGAAGGGATGCAAGGCGACCTACAATCTTCGCGCGTACCTCAACAAAGGCGATGAGGTTCCAATCAACCGTCGTGATCCTGCGGTTCCGTGGCCGGAAGAGATGATCACGAGCGGCGATAAAGGTGAGTTGATCAATTTCGTTTGCACGATCGGTAAGCGCGAAGCTTTCGCCGCGGTCGAATACGCGTTGATTGGAATGAAAGTCGGTGGTTATCGAAAGGTCAAGGCCAAGCCGCATCTGACCTATGGTGAGGCGGGTGTCCCGGGCGTCGTACCCAAAAACGCAATGCTCACACTGGAGATATGGTTACGAGAATTGCAGTGCGGCGATTAGCGGCACAAACACAAGGGACGCGCGCACGAGCAAGGTGCTCCAACCTCATCGTGAATGCTGGCGGGATTCAGATCCGTGCCAGGACCAGAGAAAATCATAGCCGGGATTGCGGGGCCCTTGTTGTTCTTGCCGCCGTTCTCGCAGCACTCAGCCGCCTTGGCGATCAGCCTGCGCCCCAAGATGTGGCTGTCTGGGTCGTAATGGCGGCTCTGTACACTGTCCTTACACCGATCGCCGTAGCTGCCGTCATTATAGGCTGGCAAACGCTCTCAGAAGGCGCATGAAGGATCGCGATTCCGATGCCACCTGACTTCAAACGCCACGAGACGCGTGGGCGCGGCGATGCCTTTTGACATCATTGATCGCGCGCAGTTGCTTTTCACGTGATGCGACTGAGTACAGACCCTACACGCTTCTGGCAGCGTTGGGTCGTTGCAAACGCGCTGGGCGAACTCATCGGTCTCGGCACGGTGGCTGCAATCGGTTTCCTGGTCTTCCAGCACGCAGACGAACCGACCACTACGGGTGAAGCCCTCGCCTTCGGCGCCGTCTTTGCTCTCCTTGGCGCATTCGAGGGTCTTGTCATCGGTCTTGCCCAATGGCATGTCCTGCGCTCGATTCTCCCCTTTGTCCGTGGCTGGGTTTTCGCCACGATCGTCGGCGCGTTCGTCGCCTGGGTTATCGGCATGATTCCAAGCGCAGTGTTCAGCCTTATGTCGCAAGGTGATACCGGTGCGCAAGTGGAGCCGCCACTCGCCCTGGTCTTGTTTCTCGCAGCGGGCCTTGGTGCTGTTGCCGGACCGCTGCTGGCCGCATTTCAA
>JASFUE010000334.1:0-3386 GCA_050050435.1 Burkholderiales bacterium
TTTCCTCTATCCGTGGATGACCCTGGGGGTAATGGCACGAATCCACTTGCAGGCGCTGAAGCTCTGGATTCGTGGTGTGCCCTACGTTCCGAAACCGGTCCCACCCCAGCAGGAGACCACCAGATGAAGACGCAAACCCTTTCGCTCCGCGAGCGTTCGCCCGCGACGCCGCGGGCAGGACGCATACTCCTGTCCTTGCTGTCGCGGCTGCAGCTTGGGCGTATCGAGCTCGTTGCACCCGACGGTGATTGCTTCATATTCCAGGGCGATATTCCGGGGCCAAACGTCAGTTTGGAAATCGAGGACTGGAGCGTTTGCGCTGATGTTCTCAAGTCGGGCGATATCGGTTTCGCAGAAGCTTATGTCGCTTCGAAGTGGGAAACGAATAACTTGCCTGCGTTGCTTGAACTGGCCGTGCGTAACCGCGACGTTCTCGAACAGGCCATGCGCGGAAAGTGGTGGGGAAAGATCCTGTATCGGTTGCGCCACCTGATGAGGCGAAACACGCGCGCCAACGCGCGCCGTAACATTCACGCACATTACGACCTCGGAAACGCCTTTTATCGAGAATGGCTCGATGAATCGATGACATATTCATCGGCACTGTTCGGATCGAAGACGAGTTGCAGTTTGGAAGACGGCCAGATCGCGAAATACCGCAGGATCCTGGACCGGCTCGGCGTGCAGGAAGGCGATCAGATTCTTGAAATCGGTTGCGGGTGGGGCGGTTTCGCTGAAGTCGCGGCGCGCGAGCGTGGAGCCCATGTACACGGAATCACGTTGTCGCAAGAGCAGTCGTCGTACTGTACGCAGCGAATGCGACGAGCCGGCCTTGAGCGTCAGGTGCAGACTGAAATCCGTGACTACCGCGATGTTAGAGGACAGTTCGATTTTGTCGTTTCCATCGAGATGTTCGAGGCGGTCGGCGAGGCTTACTGGTCAGACTATTTCGCAACTGTGCGCAAACGGCTGCGGCACGGCGGACGCGCAATAATCCAGACCATTGTCATTGCCGATGAACTGTTCGACGAGTATCGGCGCAGCACCGATTTCATTCAGCAATACATATTTCCCGGAGGCATGCTCCCGTCTCCGTCGGCTTTCGAGCAACAAGCCAGAGATGCCGGATTGGAATTGACTGACAGGCATTTCTTCGGCCTCGACTATGCACAGACGCTGGAGCGCTGGCGCGAACGATACAACGACGCTGCGCCATCACTCAGAGCTCACGGATTTGATACGGAGTTTGAGCGTTTATGGAATTTTTACCTTGCTTATTGTGAAGCAGGTTTCCGTGCGGGAAGTATTGACGTAGTGCAAATGGAGTTGATCAATGCGTAGATTGCTATTACTGCTGGTTGTTTTGATGCCCCTCGCGAGTCTGGCGGTTCCGCCCTTGCCCGATTCGATCAGCGGAAAGATGCCGGATCTGCGACCGGCAGGGGAGGGACGACTTCGCTGGCTCGGGTTCCACATATACGACGCCGCGCTGTGGGCGCGCGCTGATGCTGTCACGGTAAATAGCGAATTTGCTCTCGACATCAGATACGCGCGAAATATTGCTGCTAAGCGGATCATCAGCACAAGCGTGAAGGAAATGCGCCGGCTTGGATTCGATGACCCCGCGCGCCTGGAAAAGTGGGCGGAACAGATGGCGCGGGTATTTCCGGATATCCGCAAGGGAGACCGGCTTACTGGAGTGAACCTGCCCGGTGTGGGTGCGGAGTTCTATCACAATGGCCAGCTCACCGGCATGGTTCCCGATGGGCAATTCGCAATTGCTTTCTTTTCCATCTGGCTCGATCCACGCACGCGTGAACCCGAGCTTCGCGAATCGCTCATTGGCCAAAGTTGAAAATGAAGCTGTCACGTGCTGCGCTATTCGGTTACTCGATGCTTGCCTTGCCGCTGGCGATGGCGGCGCTGCCGATTTACGTTCACGTTCCGAAATATTATGCCTCAGCACTCGGCGCTCCACTTGCCTGGGTCGGATTGATCCTGTTTGCTGCCAGGTTGTTCGACGCGATCCAGGACCCGTTGCTCGGGTACTTGAGTGACCGGGCAGCTGCCGGACGCGCGGGACGATTTGTCCTCATTCTGTTCGGTGTTCCTATACTCGCTGCAGGTTTTGTTGCCTTGTTTCAGCCACCGGTATCCGGCGCCGCTGCTGTTTCATGGTGGCTCGCCGGGTCGCTGGTTGTTGTCTATCTGGGCTTCAGCGCTGCTTCGGTCAGTTACCTGGCCATTGGCGCCGAGTTATCGACGGACTATCACGAACGCACGCGCATAACGGCAGCGCGAGCCGCGTTGGGAATCTTCGGTGTATTGCTGGCGGCGACATTACCCGAGGTCCTTTCGCAACACGCCGGCGAGATTGCCGGAGTAGTGCAATTCAGCCTGATATTCGTGCCGGTCCTGCTGTTGTGTTCGATACTGACCTGGAGATTGACACCGCGCTACGTTCCGCTACACGCACACGTGCACCGGTCCTGGAGCGGGATGTTCGCACCATTGCGTCACCTCGAGTTTCGCTGGTTGTTGGCCGTGATCATTCCAAGTGGTATCGCGGGGGCAATTCCGGCGACGCTGATTCTTTTCTTTGTTGAAGATGTGATTGGAACGCCGCGCCTGTCCGGCGTTTTTCTGGTCGCCTACTTTCTTGCAGGGGCCTTGAGTATGCCGGGATGGGTTGCCTTATCCCGCCGGATGGGAAAGAAAAATGCCTGGCTGCTTGGCATGCTCATGGCGGTGGCGGCGTTCGTGTGGGCATTTGCGCTGGGAGCGGATGATGTCGTGCCGTTCGCAATCGTATGTGTGATGTCGGGCGTCGCTTATGGTGCCGAACTTGCCTTGCCGCCTTCCATTCTGGCCGACCTCGTAGATGATAGCGCTGGCGAACACAAGGCCAATGGCGCCTACTTCGGGCTGTGGCAAATGATTGAGAAACTCAACCTGGCAGCCGCTGCCGGAATCGCGCTGCCGCTTGTGGCAATACTCGGTTACGAGCCGGGCGCGAGCGGGGGGAATACGCTGGCACTTTCCACTACCTATGCTTTGCTTCCGTGCGCGATCAAGTTGATCGGCGCCGCGATTCTATGGACCGCACCGGTTGATCGCCGTGCAGACCAACCGCGCGCGTTCGTGACCGAAGGGGAAATGTAATGAGATTGTTATGCCTTGCCTTGCTCACTGCTGCAGTAACGATTGGTGCGGGTTGCGCTGCTCCAAACGTTGACAACTATCGCGATGAACGCCCCGTCCTTGATCTGCGTGAGTATTTTGACGGAGAGATCGAGGCCTATGGCATGTTCCAGAATCGGTCGGGAGAAGTGATCAAGCGGTTCACGGTTGCGATCAAAGGGAGCTGGAACGGCAACGTCGGCACG
>JASFUE010000335.1:0-3368 GCA_050050435.1 Burkholderiales bacterium
CGCCCAGCGCAATCAGCACGAAAAACCAGCGTTGCCAACCGGATCCCTCGGCAAGAAAACTGAAAGCGGCGCCGGTATTGTAGGTCAGCACCAGCGACAGCGACGGCAACAGCGCAATCACTTCGTCCGGGCCAATGGACTGAACTGCAAGGTACTTGGTGAACTGATCCAGCAATACCAGAACCACGGCTATCACCAGCCATTTGACAACACCGCGCATGCCGCGCCCTGCCCCTGTGTCAGGCATAGGTACGCTGCTCACCCGGTCCATAGAGGTTCGAAGTACAGCGCCCGCAAATGCCGGGATGCTCGGCATCGTGACTGACATCGGCGCGATAGTGCCAGCAGCGTTCGCATTTCGCGTAGCTGCTGGGCGTGACATTCACCGCCATTGCCGCTTCATCGGTTGCGGACGCGGCATCGGCGGTCGCTGCAGGGTCCACACTGGCCGCCGAGGTGAGCAGCACGAAGCGCAAATCATCACCGAGCGAGCCAAGCAGTTGCGAGGTGTCAGTGGCAGTTGGCGAAATCGTGACTTCAGCCTGCAACGACGAGCCGATGCGACCGGCAGCGCGCATGTCTTCGAGCTGTTTTTGCACCTGCGCACGCAGTTCGCGCAAGCGGTCCCAGCGCGCCAGCAAATCCTCGCCGGTATCGGGAAAGCGGTACCAGGTATGCAGCAACACACTGTCACCGGCATTGCCGGTGAGAATCGGCCAGGCTTCGTCTGCGGTGAACGAGAGCACGGGTGCCATCAGGCGCAGCAGGCTGTGGGCAATGTGATAGAGCGCGTTCTGGGCAGCACGGCGGGCCTGCGAATCGGCGCCGCAGGTATAGAGCCGGTCCTTGAGAATATCGAGGTAGAACCCGCCCAGGTCTTCCGAGCAAAACGTCTGCAGCCGATGCACCACGAGGTGAAATTCAAACTTCTCGTAGTCCGCCACCATGCGCTGCTGCATGCGTGCGGTCATCTGCACCGCGTAGCGGTCTATCTCGAGCCACTGCGACGGCGGCAGTGAATGCGCTTCGGGGTCGAAATCGTTGAGGTTGGCAAGCAGAAAACGCAGGGTATTGCGGATGCGCCGGTAACTCTCGACCACGCGTTTGAGAATTTCATCCGAGATCGACAACTCGCCCGAGTAGTCGGTCGCGGCGACCCACAGGCGCAGGATGTCGGCACCGAGCGTGTCGACCACTTTCTGTGGTGCGATCACGTTACCGAGGGACTTGGACATCTTGCGCCCGTCGCCGGCAACGACAAATCCGTGGGTGAGCAGACTCTTGTAGGGTGCGCGCGCATCAATGGCGCAGCCGGTGAGCATGCTCGACTGAAACCAGCCGCGGTGCTGGTCGGAACCTTCCAGGTACAGGTCGGCGGGCTTGGCCAGTTCCTTGCGGCGCTCGAGAACCGCCATGTGGGTGGTACCCGAGTCGAACCAGACATCGAGTGTATCCGGCACTTTTTTCCAGTTCTTCGCCTCTTCACCGAGCAACTCTTCGGCTTGCAGCGCGAACCACGCTTCGATGCCCTCGCGCTCGACGCGCTGCGCGACCTGTTCGAGCAGCTCGTCGGTGCGCGGATGCAGTTCCCCGGTTTCGCGGTGAACGAACAATGCCATCGGTGTGCCCCAGTTACGCTGGCGCGATACACACCAGTCAGGACGATTGGCGATCATGCCGGCGAGCCGGGCACGCCCCCATGACGGGTAAAACGCGGTTTGCGCCACTGCCGTTTCGGCGATCTGGCGCAGACTCTTGTCACCATTGTCCAGCCCGATGAACCATTGGGGTGTGGCGCGAAAAATGATCGGCGTCTTGTGCCGCCAGCACACCGGATAGCTGTGCTGGTAGTCGGTTGAGCGAATCAAGCGCTGCTTTTCCCTGAGGGCTTCGATGATCACGGCGTTGGCATCCCACACCGACAGGCCACCGACC
This sequence comes from Burkholderiales bacterium, assembly GCA_050050435.1. Taxonomy (GTDB): domain Bacteria; phylum Pseudomonadota; class Gammaproteobacteria; order Burkholderiales; family Eutrophovitaceae; genus SG8-40. Next base: position 1,936 of record JASFUE010000335.1, read on the forward strand.
AGCGGCACGCGCGAATAGAACACGCCATCGTCACCGACCGGGTTGTCGACCGGCAGGTCATAGCGCTGGCCCACCTCGAAATCCTCAAGGCCGTGCGCCGGTGCCGTATGCACCAGGCCGGTACCGGCATCGAGGGTGACGTGCTCACCGAGCACGACCGGCACCTTGCGCTCATAGAACGGGTGCTCGAGCAACAGGCCTTCGAGCTTGCTGCCGGGGAAATTGGCCACGACCTGATACTCATCGACGCCATAAGAGCGCATGCATCCTTCGACCAGGTCACTGGCCAGCAACAGCAAGCCGGCGGAGAAACGCACCAGCGCATATTCGATCTCGGTGCCTGTGGCCACTGCCTGGTTGGCCGGCAACGTCCATGGCGTGGTGGTCCAGATCACCGCGTAGGCCGGTTCGTAGATATGGGTGAAGCCCAGTGCACTGGCGAGTGCGGCGTTATCGGCGAAACGGAAGGCGACATCGATGGCCGGCGAGGTCTTGTCTTCATACTCGACCTCGGCATCGGCGAGCGCGGAGTGACAGTCCAGGCACCAGTGCACCGGTTTTGAGCCCTGATACAGGTAACCGTTGCGGTTGATGCGGCCGAGCGCACGGATGATGTCGGCTTCGGTGCCAAAATCCATGGTGCGATACGGATTCTCCCAGTCGCCGAGCACGCCGAGGCGAATGAAATCCTTGCGCTGGCGGTCGATCTGTTCGCTCGCATAGTCGCGGCACAGTTTGCGAAACTGTGCCGCCGGCAAATTCTTGCCGTGCTTTTTCTCTACCTGATGTTCGATCGGTAACCCGTGACAGTCCCAGCCCGGAACATAGGGCGCATCGAATCCGGCCAGCGTCCTGGATTTGACAATGACGTCCTTGAGAATCTTGTTCACCGCGTGGCCAATGTGGATGTCGCCATTGGCATACGGCGGACCATCATGCAGGATGAATTTTGGCCTGCCGCGCGAAGCTTCGCGAATGCGCCCGTACAGATCGCTTTGGTGCCACTGTTCGATCCACACCGGTTCGCGACGGGCCAGATCGCCGCGCATCGGGAACGGCGTGTCGGGCAGGTTAAGGGTGTTCTTGTAATTGGCCATCTTTTCAATCAATTCCGCTAATTCGTATCTTGTTCCATGCTGTGCTCATCGCCACTGCGCCAATCCGCGCGCCGCAATGACACCCGCAGTCCTGCTCGCATATCGGGGATTGTCAGTTCCCCGCTTTCAGGTTCTGCGCCGATGAACCGCCGCGCTGCTGGAAGTACCCGCGTGCGCGCTGCGCATCCTCGTCCATCTGCGCCACCAGCGCATCGACGCTGGAAAATTTTGCCTCGTCACGCAACTTTTCCAGAAACCGCACTTCAATGCGTTTGCCGTAGATGTCGTCGCCAAAATCGAACAAATGCACTTCCAGCACCGACTGTCCCCGGCTGG
>JASFUE010000336.1:0-3352 GCA_050050435.1 Burkholderiales bacterium
ATTCACGCCGCTATCGTCGCGGCAGCTCAAACCGGGAGCGATGCGGGCGCGATAATCCTTGCCCATATCCGATTGCCACTGCACGCTCGCCATGGCCGCGGCGATTTCCGGCAGGCTCGCGGGACACGGCACATAGGCAACCTCGGTCCATCCCTGGCGGCTGCCGATCATGCCGCTCATGACAATATGCGTTCCATGTGCATCGAGCCAGTCTGCCGCCTCGTCTTGCAGTACCGATGCAAATGCCGAATCCGCTACCTGAAGGATGCCGCGCGCGCAGTGGCGCGTATCGACGACCTGCCCGCTGGCATCGAGCCGGTAGATGCGCAGCGACGAAGTGCCCCAGTCAATTGCCAGCATCTGTAAAGGCGGTCAAAGGCAGGCGTTTAGCCGGGTGCGAGCAGAAAATCCGTGACGGCGCCGATCTGCTCGTCGCTCATCAGCATCGGCGCGTGACCAACGCCTTCGAACTCGACCAGGCTGGCCTTCGGTCCGCGGCGGGTCATTTCCTCGGCGGTTTTCGCCAGCAACAAATCCGACTCGGTGCCGCGAAGCAGCAGCGTCTCACAGCGGATGCTGTCCCAAACGCTCCAAAGATCGATATCGGTGATCGGGCCGGAGAATGCGTGTGAGATGGACGGATCGTAGATCAGCCGCAGTTTGCCTTCGTTGTCGGGCTTGACCGAGTGTTCTACCAGGTGGCGCCATTGCGTATCGGTCAACGGGCCGAAGCCGGCCGAGACGAAACGCATGTAGGTTTCCGCTTCCTCGACGGACGCGAACGAGATGTCTTTGCCCACATAGGTGCCAATACGCTCGAGTGCGGCTTTGGGAATGAACGGGCCGACGTCGTTGACCACCATGCGCCGGATCGGGCTGCCGTTTTGCGCGGCCATCAACATGCCGATGATCCCGCCCATCGAGGTGCCGATCCAGTCAATTGACAAGGCGCCGCTGCGCGCGATCAGTGCGGCCATGTCGGCGCAGTATTGCGGGTATCCGTACTCTTCCTTCTTCGCCAGCCATTCACTCTTGCCGCGTCCGACGACATCCGGGCAGATCACCCGGTAATGCTGCGCAAGTGCGGTGGCCAGCATATCGAAATCGCGCCCGTTGCGTGTCAGGCCATGTACACAGATGATGACGCGATCATTCTCCGCAGCACCCCATTCGTAGTACTGGATGCGATGAAAACCCGATGGCCCAAGTGCGCAGAAACTGTGTTCTCTCATTGTCGTGACCAAGAATTGTGGTGATGAAGAATCGTCGTGATCAACCAGTCAATGCCCGCTGTTGCCGCGCCCGTTCCGTCATTGCCATGACGAACATGGCGGCGATGATCCGCCCGGATGAACTGGAGCGTTTTGTGAAAGGGCGAATTTCCCGAACTATACATTGAAAAGGGCCGCCCTCAGGCGGCCCTCCGTGCCAACCGTACTGTTACCGGTTGGGGTTCAGCTTACGGCAGCGAGAACACAATAACGCTGTTGCCGCGCTTGAAGTCGAGCTGGGTATTACCGCCGGCAGCCACGGCAATATACTGCGTGCCATCGACCATGTAAGACACGGGCGGTGCATTTACCCCGGCACCTGCCTGGAACGACCACAGCTGCTTGCCATTGCGTGCATCGTAGGCGTTGAAGGAGCCGTTGCCTTCGCCGGTGAATACCAGGTTACCCGCGGTTGCCAGTACGCCACCCATCAGTGGTTGCTCGGTGTCAGCCTGCCAGGCGATTTTGCCGCTGTCGACGTTGACCGCGGCCAGTCGGCCCCACTGCTTCTCACCGGGAATGACCTTGAACGCGCCGCCAAGCCAGAGCTTGTCGCCGCCCGGGTATTCGGCAGCCTGAACGTGATAGGTCATCGGCTGGTGAAGGTTGGCGGCATAGGCGAGGCGAAGCTTTTCGTTGACCGCCATCGGATTCCACTCAACACCGCCATTGGCGCCCGGAAGCATGCGGGCTCCCTGCGGCGTTGGCAGTGTCCACATGTTTTCCTGCGGGATCATCGCTTCGGAGAAACGGATCAGCTTGCCGGTCTCACGGTCGTGTACATAAATGTGGCCAGTCTTGCCGCCGTGGATCGCGACTTTGTGCATCTTGCCATCGTTGCCTTTGGCGGTCGTGAGGATCACCGGGCTGACGGCATCCAGGTCCCAGACATCGTGGGCGATATACTGGTAGTGCCACTTGTATTCACCGGTACTCAGATCGACTGCAACCATCGAGTTGGTGTACAGGTTGTCACCGGGGCGGATGTCACCGTACAGGTCAGGTGACGGGTTGCCGACAACGAAGAACACCGTGTTGGTTTCGCGGTCAACTGCTGGCGTCATCCATACGCCACCGCCGAGTGTCTGGTAAAAATCACCGCCATCTTCGGCCAGCTTTTTCTTTTCTGCCGCGATGTCGCGGTGCATGTCACGCCCGGTCGCGTCATGTGTGGCCCAGACGCCTTCATGTCCCTTTTCCGGAATCGTGTGGAAGGTCCAGACCAGTTTGCCGGTCTCGGCGTCAAACGCCTTGACGAAACCGCGCACGCCGTATTCACCGCCATTGGTGCCGATCAGCACCTTGCCGTCGACTGCGACCGGTGCCATCGTTTCCGAATAGCCTTTTTCAGGATCGGCGATCTGGGTTTCCCAAAGCTTCTTGCCGGTCTTGGCATCGAGCGCGACCAGTTTTGCATCGAGCGTGCCCATGAACACACGCCCATCCAGCGCGGCAACGCCACGGTTGTTCGGACCGCAGCAATAAACCGTAATCGGACCCATGTCATGTGCGTAGTGCCAGTACTCCTTGCCGGTCTTGGCGTCGATGGCATAGACATGGTTGTAAGAGGTTGTCAGGTACATCACGCCATCGACAACCAGCGGTGCAACTTCCATGGATTCGAGCACGTCAGTCTGGAAAATGAAGGCCGGGCGCAGTTTGCTGACGTTGCGATTGGTGATCTGCTTGCCCGGGAAGAACCGGGTTTGCGAATAGCCGCCGTTGACTTGCAGCCAGTCTTGCTTTTCCGCGTCGGCTTTATCGAGGCGTTTCTGGGTGACGTCCTGGAGCTTGCTCGACATAGGCATGACTGTCGTGGTCGAGCCGCCACTGATTTCCTGCGCGTTTGCCAGGCTCATACTGCCTGCAAACCCGATTGCTGCTGCCAGCAATATTGGTTTGCTGATACGTTTCATTTGATTCCTCCGCATTTGCGTTTTTCGAGAATCGGTCAGGTTGTGTGGAGAACATTCATGCTTTCGCCATTCCACGCACGGTCGACCAGGCCGAATACTGCGCCTCGGACAATCGTCCACGCGATCAATTACTTATCATGCGACAATTGCGAGGAGGCACACTAT
>JASFUE010000337.1:0-3339 GCA_050050435.1 Burkholderiales bacterium
AATGATCTAACCAGCGGCGAGCGTGCGGCGCAGTGCACCGAAGCGCTTGCGGTACTGGGAAGGCGTAAGACTGACTTTGCGACGGAATAGCCGGCTGAAAAACGCTGCGTCCTCGTAGCCAACTTCATGCGCGATTGCTTCAATCGGGTCGTCTCCCGACTCCATCATCTGCTTTGCCTCTTCGATTCGCAATGCATGCACGTACTCGAGCGGTGACATGCCCGTGGCGTTTTGAAAACGCCGCTTGAATGAACGCTCGGCCAGTCCCGACAGGCGCATCATCGACGTTACCGGGTTCGATTCATTGTAATGTTCGGCGATCCACGTCTGGCAGCGGGCAATAACACCATCATCCACCTGGCGCGTCCGCGCCAGACGCGCGAACGGCTGCTGACCGATGGTGTGCCAGTCAATCAGGTTGATCCTTGCTACCTGCATAGCGGCTTCGACGCCAACAGTCCGCGCAACCAGGTACAGCGAAAGGTCAAGCCAGGTGGTGCCGCCCCCAGCCATCACCAGTCTCTGCCCTTCACCAGTCACGACCAGCGCGCTTTGCTCGCGCACTTTCACCGTCGGGTGGCGTTCCGACATTGCCGGGCACCAGGCCCAGTGTGTCGTTGCTTCGAGGCCATCAAGTAATCCGCCATCAGCGAGCAGCATCGCACCCGAACACGCGGTGGCAACGATGGAGCCGTCCGCATATCGCTGTTTCAGAAAGGCTATTTCAGCCGAGAAGCGCTCTTCGAGCGGTTCGCCCGGCGGCAGGTTCACCTCGGGAACACAAACGATGTCGACTGGCGGGCAAGCATCCAGTGTGCTGTGCGGCGAGATCGGCACCGAATTGTTGACCTGGAACGGTCCGGCACGAGCTGATACCAGCCTCGGCTGTATCAGTTGCGGGCCCGGTACGCCTTCCAGAATGGTGCCCCAGTCAGTCCCGGTCGACATAAACAGGTCGTACATGCCATAGATCACCGAAGCATTCGATTCGGGAAAGACCAACACGCCAACGGAAACCAGCTTGTTTTCAGCATTCATGGCCGATTTGTCCTTTTTGTGGCCGATTCGGCTTTAGTGACTTGCAGGCAGCAAGCCTATGCTTCGCAGAATCAATGTTCTAACAGGAAACATGAAATGCCAACACCCATTGGACTGCTGCGTGACCCAGTATCACTCGCCGTGCTCGACATGCTCATTGTTCTTGACATCTCACAAGCAATCGACACGCGGAAACCCAAGCTCGCTATTTCGCAACGTTCCAGTTAAACAGGAGATTCATCATGAGTAAATATCGCAATAATCTGCCGCAGCTGCACGACACCCTGTTCCTCACCGACGGTGGTTTGGAGACCAGTCTGGTGTTTCATGACGGACTGGACCTCCCGTGCTTCGCTGCGTTTGATCTGCTCAAGGACGAAACCGGCTTCCGACGCCTGCGCGATTATTTTGCGCAATACGCGCAGATCGCGATTGATCAACAAACGGGAATGGTTCTCGAAGCACCAACCTGGCGCGCGAATCCGGACTGGGCGGCAAAGCTTGGCTACGACACCGAAACACTTGCCGACGCCAACCGCAAGGCTATCGCTCTGTTGCTCGAAATCCGCGAAGAGTTCGAGAGGCCTCATTCTCCAATGGTGATCAGCGGCAACCTTGGTCCGCGCGGAGACGGCTACGTGGCCGACAAAAAAATGACGGTGGCGCAAGCGCGTGACTATCACTCTCTGCAGGTCAAGACATTTGCCGAAACCGACACCGACATGGTGGCCGCTTTTACGATCAATTATGTCGAAGAAGCGATCGGCATCGTACAGGTGGCACGCGAAGCAAATATGCCAGTGGTGATTTCGTTCACTCTTGAAACTAACGGCAAGTTACCTTCCGGTGACACGCTGGCCGAGGCCATCGAGCGTACCGATGCCGAGACCGACGGCTATGCCGCCTACTTCATGATCAACTGCGCGCATCCGACGCACTTCGAGAACGTGCTGCGCGCCGCGGGTGCCTGGCGTTTTCGCATTCGCGGTTTGCGCGCCAACGCTTCCCGGTGTAGCCATTCCGAACTCGACGAGGCCACCGAACTCGATGCAGGCAATCCAGCCGAACTTGGTGATGAGTACCGCAAACTGCTGTCACTTCTGCCGAACGTAACCGTTGTCGGTGGCTGCTGCGGTACCGACCATCGCCACGTCGAAGCGATCGGCCATGCTTGTTGTGAGCATCAGCGGCCACTGGTATCGCTCGATCGCCATCCGGCAACGGTGTAGTCGGAAAAGCTTCGCTCCCGACCGGCGCACAGCAGCACAACGCAGCGCGCCGGCCGTCCCCGTCAAGCGCTGTCCTGTTTCGAGACTTCGGGGCATCGCCTGTCCCGAGCCATCCCTCACCCAGTTTCACTGCATTCGGATAGACTTCGCCGACATTTAAAACCAACGAAGTCGGCCAATGAGAGAAACAGTCCGGGAATTCATTGAAAATTCAAAGTTTCAGAACTTTATCGTCGCGCTGATCGTAACCAATGCGATTATCCTCGGCATGGAGACTTCCGATCACGTCATAACACGTGTCGGCGGGACCCTAACAACAATAGATGCGCTGATCCTGAAAGTGTTCGTAGTCGAGATCGCATTGCGTATCTATGTCTACCGCTGGCGCTTCTTTACCCAGCCTTGGAGTGTTTTTGACTTCGTGGTGGTCGCGATTGCGTTCGTGCCTGCCGGCCAGGCCTATTCCGCCCTGCGTGCCTTGCGGGTCCTGCGGGTCCTGCGGCTGGTATCGGTGGTGCCGACCATGCGGCGCGTTATCGAGGGTCTCCTCTCTGCCATTCCCGGCATTGCGTCTGTCACGACCATCATGCTGCTGTTTTTCTATGTGTTCGCGGTGATTGGAACCCATCTCTACAAGGCAACCTTCCCACAATGGTTCGGCACGCTCGGCGAAACCATGTTCACGCTATTCCAGATCATGACCCTTGAGAGCTGGTCAATGGGTATCGTCCGTCCAGTTATGGAGCAGCATCCCGGCGCCTGGGTGTTTTTCGTTCTCTATATTCTGGTCACCACATTCACCATGCTCAATCTGTTCATTGCCATCATCGTCAATGCCATGCATAACAGCGCCGACGAATCGGCAAACGCAAACCGCCGTGAAATCAAGGAGGCACTGAGCAAGGAACTCAGCGAGATGGAGCAGCGGTTGATGGAACAGATCCGACGAAGCAGTTAGGCAACTTCCGGCACGAAGCATTTCTCAAAATGGCAGCTTGCATTGCCGCACCTGTTCGACGACCGGCGCTCAGCCCTCTAGAATAGTCCTATTCGCAAATGGTCTGACTGCTGC
>JASFUE010000338.1:0-3332 GCA_050050435.1 Burkholderiales bacterium
CATGCGGTCAACGATGGCAAGTTTGTCTCGCGTTTGCGCGATGGCGCGCGAATTACGCCGGCAACGCTCGAGCGAATACACAGTTACATGTCGCAACGTGGAGCAGAGCTCGTCAATCCTTCGCCCCCGGAGTTGCTGCAACTGATTCGCCCTGCGGAGATGACGCCTCCGTCCGCTCTCGTTGCCGATACCTCGAGTGGCGCGCGGCGCAATTTCCGGTTTTTCGACAATCGCCAGAAGTACCTGCTATTCGTGCACACGTGTGGAGAGAAACGGGTGGTAGCGCGTCGCGTCGGTCTGGAACTTACGAATATTCATCCGCAACCACCGGCGATCCGGGTATTTGACGCCGGTATGGGAGACGGAACCGTGCTCGCCGGTGTGATGCGCGAGATGCATCGCCGTTTTCCGACCATGCCATTTTATGTCGTCGGAAAGGAAATCAGTCTCGAAGACGTGCGTTTGTCGCTCGAGCGAATGGCCGACCGCTTTCACGAGCATCCGTCGACGGTGCTGGTCGTGACCAACATGTACTACACCGAAGCGCCTTGGCTGATGCCGCACTCAGCCAGTGCAGCGCATTCGATGGTCTGGCATGAAGTGGCGTTAAACGGAACGACGGCTCATGAATTCGCTGACCAGATCGCGTCCATCGACGGATTCCTCGGCAGACACTGGCAGGCGCGACACAATCCGAAAACGGGAAATCCTGTCTACGAGCGGCCGGTGGCCCTGATTATTTACAGGGAGGATTATCGTTTTCTGCTCGACGACGTGATACCGCGTCAGGGCGCTGTGCGGGCGGACTACGACCTGGTGATCGCCTCGCAACCGTACCGGGCGCGCGCGTCGCTTCAGTTCAAGGCGGGCCGCGTCATTGGCCCGCTGGCTCGCGCACTTGGCGACGGTGGCCGTTTGCTAGGCATCCACTCCTACGGACACGATCCGGGCCTAGAGATCGTGCGTAATATCTGGCCTGAAGAAAATCCATTCACGGAAGACCGTCACGCGGTTTTGAAGTCGGTCAAGAATGATCTGGGCAAGGAAGCGCGTCGCTACAATTTCAATGCATATGCGGATGCGCGGGCGATCTTCCGTTACGACATGCATACGCTGCCGACGGAAATTTCCGCGAGCATCGGTACCTCGACGTTGTTTGCCGCATGGAATGCCGCTGTCTACGTTGCGCAAATAGAGGATGATCGCCTGGCGACAGTTCTTGGCGAGCGCGGCTACCTTGCTGCTACCGAGGAGGTGTTGCAGCGTCACGGAGGCCTCTGGTTTCTGGACGAGTCCTACGTTATTTCGAGAAAGCGCGATAAATGAATACCACCGATTCCGCCGTGCCGGCACATTCACCCACCGGACTGTCGATTGAAGACCGGATCGCCGATCTGGTTGCCAGTGGATCTCTGGAAATGTCTCCGCGCGATGCTGATCAGATCGCACAGGCGGCGCCGTTATTGCCTGCGGGCATGCGGGTATACGTCAATGCGCTGCCCGGACGCCTGCACTACGCGACTTTGCGTGCGATGGAGGCATTGCGTGACGAAGGCCTGGAACCGGTACCGCATATTGCCGCGCGTCGGCTGGAGTCACGCGCAGCCCTTGAAGAGTTCATGCAGGGCGCGGCTCATGCCGGCGCGCATCGCGTATTGCTCATCGGTGGCGATCAGTCCAGGCCTGCCGGACCTTATGCCAGTGCCATGGATGTGCTGAAAGAGGACGTGTTCGCCCGGGAGGGGTTCAGGGAAGTCGGTTTCGCCGGCTACCCGGAAGGCCACCCGCGCATCGAACAGGGTGTACTCGATGATGCGCTATCGGAAAAAATCGCCCTGGCACGTGCCCATGGGCTCGACGTCAGCGTCGTGACCCAGTTTTCGTTCGCACCGGCGCGTGTTGCCGAATATTGCGCCTCGATGGCCCGAAAACATCCCGCGCTGCCGGTGTATGTCGGCATGGCCGGTCCCACCTCAACTGCCGCGCTGCTGCGCTACGCACAGCGATGCGGCGTGAGCGCTTCGCTCAGAGCCCTTTCGGGAATGGGTGTGGCCGCTGCCAGATTGGTCACCCATTCCGACCCGATGGAACAACTTGCGGCCCTTGCGCATCATTGCGAGAGCGGTGGAACCGGCAACGTGGTCGGAGCGCATTTCTTCAGCTTTGGGGGATTCAGGCAGACCGCCGAATTCGTCAATCACATCATCGCGCAGGCGCCAGCCTCGGCAGCCTGAACCTGTCCGCGTTGTCCGACCCTATTGACCAGGGCACGGGCGGCAGCGCGGCGGCACTGGTATCCTTAGGTCTTGTGGCTTCCCGCGCCAGTTGACTTTCACAGTGATCGGCGAGATCGCCGAATCCGGTCATGCGTGGCTATGGTTACAATCCGGGTACTGTCGGCATCTGGCCCGAGGCTTGCGTCGATTCCGGGGCACATTCTGGCCAGGATGGCTAGAATCGGTTGAACCGGAACCCGGCTGGGCGCCTGAATGGCCCGTCAGGTTCATTTACAGCGGAGAGTGGACAAAGTGGAAAACAAGGGTCATCGTACAAAAATCATGATTCTGACAGGGACTTACCGGATCAAAGGGTTTATCGAGCTGGTTCCCGGCGCAAGAGTGACCGACTATATGGTCGAAGCGAAGGATTTCATCGCCGTCACCGATGCCGAAGTACGCGATTTGAATGACCGGCACATCGTCAATACGCCATTTCTCAATGTAAGCCGCGATTGTGTTCAGATCGTCGTGCCACAATAGTCAAGGTTTCCCCCTCGGTCATAGTGCATAAGCCGTGACACTCATCTCTCTCCTACTCGTTTTCGTGCTTGAGCAGACGCGGCCTCTGCCGTCGAACAATGCCGTGCAATCGATGATTGCCGGATATTTCGACAACATGGCGAGTCAGTTCAATGCGGGTGAACGGCGTCAGGGAGTGATGGCCTGGGTGCTCGCGGTCATTCCCATCGTCATTGGTGTCGCGCTTGTTTATTCGTTGCTGTGCATGGCCAGCTCGCTGTTGGCACTGGCGCTTAATGTTGCGGCCCTGTATCTGATGATGGGATTTCGGCAGATCAGTGGCCGGTTCAACGACATCATGAATGCGCTCAGGAATGATGATGTCGATGCCGCGCGCGAGACACTCGCCGGCTGGCGAAATCAACCTGCCGAAGCCCTCGACCCGGTCGAAATTGCCAAACTGGCAATGGAAGAAGGATTGTTATCGGCACAGCGCCATGTGTTCGGCATCATGTTCTGGTTCGTCGTTCTCCCGGGCCCCAGCGGAGCTGTGCTGTACTGGCTTGCGGGAATGCTCAGCGACCGCTGGGGCCG
>JASFUE010000339.1:0-3327 GCA_050050435.1 Burkholderiales bacterium
ATCCTTCCCGCTTGTGTTGCGCGTCGTGCGCCCACGCGCACAAACCGGCGTCGTACTGCTTGGCAACGCCTCCCAGACCTTGCACCCAATCGCTGGTCAGGGATTCAATCTCGGGCTGCGTGACGCCTGGGATCTTGCCGAAATCATCCGCGACACGCCCGACGAAACGCTCGGCAACCTCGCGATGACCTCCCGCTTCGGCAAGCAGCGCCGCGCCGACCGTCTTGGGGGGGTTAGATTTACACACAGTCTCGCTCGATTGTTTTCCAACGATTTTCCGCCCCTGGTTGTCGGGCGCGGGATCGGATTGGCAATGCTCGATACCTGTCCGCCATTGAAACGCGAGCTCATGCGCCGAATGATATTTGGCAGCAGCAATTGACGTTCTGAAATTTCGTTGCGCCCGGTTTGCGATAGAATGTTCGCCTTTTCTGCGCTGCTGCCGCCATGCAGATTGCTCATATCAAACTCGCGAATCGCGTGATCGCTGCGCCCATGGCCGGCGTCACCGACCGTCCATTCCGCCAGCTTTGTAAACGCTTGGGAGCGGGAATGGCCGTGTCTGAAATGGTGACCACAAACAGCGCACTATGGCACACGAGAAAATCGCGCCTGCGCCGTGATCACGCTGGAGAAGCACAGCCCATTGCCGTACAGATCGCCGGCGGCGAACCTGGGATGATGGCTGAATCAGCAAGACGTAATGTTGATCTCGGAGCGCAACTGATTGATATCAATATGGGTTGCCCCGCGAAGAAAGTCTGCAATGTCGCGGCTGGTTCGGCTTTGTTGAGAGATGAGCACCTGGTCGGCCGGATTCTTGATGCCGTTGTCAACGCCGTCAACGTGCCGGTCACACTGAAGATCAGAACGGGGTGGAGCCCGCAACACCGCAATGCTGTTCATGTGGCACGCATGGCCGAGTCGGCCGGAATCAGGGCGTTAGCAGTGCATGGCCGCACCAGGGCCGACTTCTACAACGGTCAGGCCGAATACGACACAATCGCCGCGGTCAAGTCACAGCTTCGCATTCCCGTTATTGCCAATGGTGACATCGATTCACCGCAAAAAGCCTGGCAGGTTCTCGATTACACAGGCGCTGATGCCGTGATGATTGGTCGTGCTGCGCAAGGCCGGCCCTGGCTGTTCCGTGAGATCAGCCATTTTCTGGACCACGGCGAACTGCGTCGTGCCCCCTCGACAGAAGAAATCCGCGACCTGCTGGTATGCCATCTCAGGGATCTGTACGCTTTTTATGGAGAATATTCCGGTGTACGCGTGGCTCGCAAACATATTGGCTGGTACGTGCGTACACTGGAGGGAGGCGAAGGTTTTCGGCGCCACATGAACGGCCTGGAGTCGGCACAAGCGCAATTGTCCGCAGTCGAAACTTTCTTCGATCACCTGACAACGGATGAAACCGGTTTGGGACTGGCCGCGTGATCAACGATAACGAGATTGCCCGCTGCGTACGCAAGGCAATGGACGCCTACTTCCGCGACCTGGATGGTGAACGCCCGTGCGCAATCTACGACATGGTCTTGTGTTCAGTCGAGAAACCGCTCATTGAGGATGTGCTTTCCCGGGTCGATGGCAATCAGACCCAGGCAGCCCAGTTGCTGGGCTTGAATCGCAACACGCTACGCAAGAAAATGAAAACCTACGGAATCAAGTAGGACTGTTTCCCGACTATCACGTTCCGCCCGCGGAAAACACTGCGGGCGGTTTTGTTTTTGACAACTGGGCCCATGACAAAACGACGACAAGCACTCATCAGCGTTTCGGACAAGAGCGGTGTAATCGAACTTGCAAAAGCATTGACAGGTTTTGGCATCGAGCTTCTGTCTACCGGTGGCACTGCAAGGATGCTGCAGGATGCCGGACTCAAGGTTACCGAGATCGGCGACTACACCGGATTTCCGGAAATGCTCGATGGCCGGGTAAAAACGCTCCACCCCAAGGTTCATGGTGGCATTCTGGCGCGGCGCGACATCGAATCACACCGCCAGGCACTGGAACAACATTCCATCCCGACCATCGATGTTGTCGTAGTAAACCTCTACCCCTTCGTGCAGACCATCGCCCGACCGGACTGCACACTCGAAGAGGCGATCGAAAATATCGACATCGGCGGGCCCACCATGGTCCGGGCGGCCGCCAAGAACTGGGAACATGTCGCTGTCATAACCGACCCGGCTGATTATTCCGGTTTGATCCAGGAACTCGAATCCTCGGGCGGTGCTATCAGTCAGGAAACACGGTTTCGACTGGCGAGAAATGCTTTTTCGCACACGGCAGCCTACGATTCCGCGATCAGCAATTACCTGACAGCGACCAGCATCGATGGCACGCGCCAGCCCTTCCCGGAGCAGGCGAACATGAATTTCCTGAACGTGCAGAATCTTCGTTACGGCGAAAACCCACATCAGAAGGCCGCTTTCTATCGCGACCTGGCGCCGGTGCCGGGCGCCATCTCCAACTATGTACAGTTGCAGGGCAAGGAGTTGTCCTACAACAATATCGCTGACTCCGATGCCGCCTGGGAATGCGTAAAGACATTTGATCAACCGGCATGCGTCATTATCAAACATGCCAATCCGTGCGGAGTCGGCGTCGATGACTCGGTGCTTGCTGCCTACAGGAAGGCATTCGCGACCGACACGACTTCCGCGTTCGGCGGCATTATCGCGTTCAACCGTCCCATCGATTCGAACACAGCCGAAGCAATCAGTGGTCAGTTCGTTGAAGTCGTCATTGCGCCACAGATCGATGAAGGTGCACGCAACGTATTTGCGAAGAAACAGAACGTTCGGCTTCTGGAAATACCGCAAGCTGATGGCGCAAACGAATTTGACTACAAACGCGTGAGCGGCGGATTGCTCATCCAATCTCCCGATATCAGGAACGTAAGCGCCGAAGAACTGCGAGTGGTTACCCGCAAGAAACCCGATGACCAGCAAATGTCTGATTTGCTATTTGCCTGGCGGGTCGCGAAATTTGTCAAATCCAACGCCATCGTGTTTTGCGCCGATGGCATGACGCTGGGTGTGGGCGCAGGCCAGATGAGCCGCGTCGATTCGGCGCGCATTGCTTCGATCAAGGCGGAGAATGCCGGCCTGAGTCTGAAGGGCTCGGTAGTGGCTTCTGATGCTTTTTTCCCGTTCAGGGACGGCGTGGATGTGGTAGCCGCAGCCGGTGCCAGTGCGGTGATTCAACCCGGTGGCAGTGTCAGGGACGAGGAAGTGATCGCGGCCGCGGATGAGCACGGCATGGCAATGGTCTTTACCGGCGTACGCCACTTCCGGCACTGAACCACGTGCGAAGTGG
>JASFUE010000340.1:0-3323 GCA_050050435.1 Burkholderiales bacterium
CCACTTGAGCATGCATTCTTCCAGGCATTTGATACGCCTTATTATACGGAGATGCGCACTTATCTTGCTTTCAACTCATATTCAGACTCAATTCCGAGCCGGAGAACACCGTGATTGACCTTTACACCTGGAGCACGCCGAACGGACGTAAAGTGTCAATTATGCTCGAGGAGCTCGGCGAGCAATACAACGTTCACCCAGTGAACATCGGCAAGGGCGAGCAGTACACTGACGCGTTCGTGAAAATCAATCCGAACAGCAAGATCCCGGCGATCGTCGACCACGAAGGACCCGGCGGTGGTCGCTTCACGCTTTTCGAGTCCGGCGCAATCCTGTTCTACCTTGCAGAAAAACACGGACGCTTCTTCCCCCCCAGTGGACGACCCCGCTATCACACGATGCAGTGGCTGATGTTCCAGATGGGTGGCCCTGGACCTATATTCGGCCAGGTCCACCATTTCCTGCGCTCCGCCCCTGAGCCAGTGCCATACGCGATCGAGCGCTATTCGAAGGAAACCCGGCGCCTTTACGGTGTGTTGAACGCACACCTGGCCAATAACCAGTATCTGGAAGGTGACTACTCAATCGCCGACATTGGGACCTACCCATGGGTCGCCCGATTCGATTGGCACAAGGTCAACCTCGAAGATTTTCCGAACGTGAAACGCTGGTTCGATGAAATCGGCGAGCGCGAGGCAGTTCAGCGCGGCATGGGCGTTCCTTCACGCAACTAGCCCGGAACATGGCAGAGCCCCAACTTTCACACATCGGCAAGTATCCGATTACCCGCGAACTCGGACGCGGCGCGACTTCGCGCGTCTATCTCGGGCGGGATCCGTTCGCCGATCGTGATGTGGCAATCAAGGTGGTCAGGCCGGAGCCCGGTGTCGATCCCGCCGTTTTGCGACGATTCAACAAATCGTTCCTGAACGAGGCAGCACTGATCGGAAGGCTGATTCATCCACATATCATCCAGATCTTCCACGCCGACGTCACCGACGAATTCAGCTACATCGTCATGGAATACGCTCCCGGCGAAACACTGGAGAGCCGAACCACGGTATCGAACCTGCTACCGATCGATGCCGTTGTCGAGGCCGCATTCAAGTGCAGCCTTGCCCTGGAATATGCCAGCCGGCAGGGGGTCATTCATCGCGACATCAAACCGGCAAATATTCTCAGAGGCGCGAACAACGAAATCAAGATCAGCGATTTCGGTGCGGCCCAGTTCGAAAGCGGCGAGCAAACCGTAATGCAGGGCATGGGCTCGCCCGCTTATATGTCACCGGAACAAGTCCTCGAAAGACCGCTTGATCACCAGACCGATATCTACTCGCTCGGTGTTGTCATGTACCAGTTGCTGACCGGGCGGCTGCCTTTCTTCGCGTCCAACCGGGCCAGTCTGGTCTATCAGATCACAAACATCGAGCCGGTCTCGCCGACGGTGCATCGCGCTGACCTACCCGAGGCGCTTGAAAAGCTGGTGATGCGGGCAATCGCAAAAGACCTGTCAGAGCGCTTCAAGTCATGGTCCGAATTCTCGCGTGAACTCGCCCAGACCTTCCGCCATCTCGAATTGCCTGCCGACAGCATCACCGACACAGAGAAATTCGAAGCGATCAAAAAGATTCCTTTCTTCGCAGACTTCAACGAGATCGAGACCTGGGAACTCGTGCGCATCAGTACCTGGCATCGTCACCCTCCCAGCAAGGACATCATCAAGCAGGGCGAAGTGGACGACGATTTCTATCTCATTGTCGAAGGTGAGGCTGAAGTGAGGAAAGGAACCCAGACGCTCGATACGCTGGGGCCAAACGACTGCTTTGGCGAGCTGCTCTATTTCGAAAAGAGGCGACAGATGCGCGCTACGACGATTACGTCGATGTCAGACATCACCGTCGTCAAGATCAAGGCGAAAGCCCTGCAGGAAGCAACCGACGCACTGCAAAAACAATTCAACAAGTCATTCCTGCGCATACTGGTCAATCGCCTCTCGCAGGTCAGCGACCGACGCACGGCTCCTGTTTCCTCCTGAAGCAGGTCAAGTCAAACCAGTTTACATCGAACCAGTTTCCATCGAACCGGTGCAAATACCGATCAGCTGTCTGATTGTCCGGGACACAGGACAAAAGCACCGCGAACGTCCCCCCGCCGCATACGTGCCAACGCCTCATTGGCGTCGGCCAGATCGAGCGTTTCAACTTCAGTGCGCACCCTGGCACGGGCAGCCAGGTCAAAAAACGCTTCGCCATCTGACCGCGTAAGGTTGGCCACCGAAAGCACTTGCCGCTCGCCCCACAGAATGCTGTACGGAAACGACGGGATGTCACTCATGTGGATGCCCGCGCAGACAACGCGCCCACCCCGGGCCACAGCACGCAGCGCCAGCGGGACCAGGTCACCAACAGGCGCAAAGATAATTGCGGCATCGAGTGCGACCGGTGCCGAATCGGTCGAAGCGCCCGCCCAGGTCGCGCCCAGTTGCAAAGCGAAATCCTGAGCGGCGTAATCCTCTTTCCGGGTAAAAGCATATACCTCACGGGACTGGTACACCGCCAGCTGGCACACGATATGTGCGGCCGCGCCGAATCCGTATATTCCAAGCCGCCTGGCTTCACCTGCCTTGACCAGCGAACGGTAACCGATCAACCCCGCGCACAGCAGTGGCGCTGCATGAGCATCATCGAATTCATCCGGCAATGGGAAGCAGAAGCGGGCATCAGCAAGAACGTAGTCGGCGTAGCCGCCGTCCAGGTCGAAACCGGTGAAACGGGCACTGTCGCAAAGATTTTCGCGACCGCTACGACAATAATCGCAGCGACCACAGGTCCATCCCAGCCATGGCACGCCAATACGGTCGCCTTTGACCACGCCGTGGACTTTGTTGCCCAGCGCCTCGACGATGCCAACAATTTCGTGCCCGGGCACGATCGGAATCTTCCCGCCCTCGAGTTCCCTGTCCACGACGTGCAAATCGGTACGGCACACACCACATGCCCTGACCTTGATCAGCACCTCGTGAGCATCAGGCCTGGGCACTGGCACTTCGGATGCAACCAGGATACCGTTGTTGCCTTGCAACTGCATTGCGCGCACCACACCCTCCTCTGAACCGTGTGACCACTGCACAGCGTCAGTTAATCACATCTTTCGGTACACTGCCCGGAAGGGTAGCAATACATCATCGAAGACAGGAATAACCGTGTCCGACCATCGCGATAGCCCGGCAATGCCGGTTCAAAGCCAAGCCGACAATTCGCGCTGCCAACGCTGCGGGACGCGCTTCCATTGCGGAATGAATGACGACAAGCCGTGCTGGTGCG
>JASFUE010000341.1:0-3316 GCA_050050435.1 Burkholderiales bacterium
CTCCTGCTCGTTGTAGTAACCGGTATGGTCACCGAAAGGTCCTTCGACGGCGGTTTCGTCGGGATGGATGACGCCTTCGAGCACAATTTCCGCGAATGCCGGCACGCGTAAATCAGAGCCAATACACTTGACAAGTTCGGTGCGCGAACCACGCAGCAAACCGGCAAACTGATATTCCGACAAGCTATCGGGCACCGGCGTAACCGCGCCGAGAATGGTTGCAGGGTCCGCACCCAACGCAACTGCAACCGGGAACGGTTGCCCTGGAGACGCCTCGCAGTGATCCCTGAAATCGAGGGCGCCACCGCGATGCGCCAGCCAGCGCATGATGACCTTGTTACGCGCAATGACCTGCTGCCGGTAGATGCCGAGATTTTGCCGTTTCTTGCGCGGCCCACGCGTCACGGTCAACCCCCAGGTTATCAGCGGCGCTGCGTCGCCGGGCCAGCAAGTCTGCACGGGCAGTCGACCAAGATCGACGTCCCCGCTTTCGAGAACGATGTCATGACAAACGGCCCCAGATACCTCTTTAGGCGCCATGTCCCACAATGCCTGTTTCAGTAACGGCAGCTTGCCGAATGCATCGCGCACGCCCTGCGGCGGTTCGGGTTCTTTCAGAAAGGCCAGCAACTTGCCAACCTCACGCAGCTCATCTGTCGACTCGCGACCCATCGCCAACGCCACACGCCGCGGGGTACCAAACAGGTTGCCCAGCACCGGTATGTCGAATTCGCGGGGATTGTCGAACAACAACGCAGGGCCACCTTGTCGAAGCACCCGGTCACAGATTTCGGTCATCTCCAATATCGGAGACACCGGAACACTGACGTGCCGCAGTTCGCCTTGCTTCTCAAGCGCGCCAATGAATTCCCGCAAATCGCGATACTTCATGAGTGTTTATCCAGAAAAAAGACTGGTTCACCGGAGCATCTTGTAATGTGAACCAGGCGCTGCGGCGACCAGGTGTCGCCACAACTATAGGAGCCAGCTATCAAGCGTACAAGTGCGGTGCAAGGCATCGCTGCCGGGCTTCAATGCTCAAAACCCGATCGCGACCGGAAATGCATAGTCGGCGACAATGCCCGCGAATACCACACCACCCAGCCAGTTGTTGTGGCGAAACGCGCGAAAACAACCTTCACGCGTGCGTGAACGGATCCATTGGTACTGCCAGGCAGCCAGCATTGCCACCATCAGCAAGCCTGCGTAGAAACACGCACCGCGGCCATCCACCCATCCGGCCACGGCAAGCGTCAGAACGAACAGAGCGTGGAAAGCCATGACCGTGGCGACATCGTAACGGCCGAACAGAATGGCCGAAGTCCGTATCCCGATCTTGACATCGTCGTCGCGATCGACCATCGCATACTCGGTGTCGTAGGCGACAGCCCAGAAAACATTCGCCAGCAAAAGGATGCCGGCGATGCAAGGCAGGTGGCCGGTTTGGGCGGCATATGCCATCGGTATGCCAAAGCCGAAAGCAATACCCAGGTAGGCCTGTGGCAGCGCGAGAAACCGCTTGGTGAACGGATAAGAACCGGCCAGGAACAGTGCCGGAACCGACAAGGCCACTGTCAGGGTGTTGAGCCGCAGTACCAGAGCAAAACCGACGAGCGACAGAACCGCCGCCACTACCAGCGCTTCCCAGGGCCGGATCTCCCCCGCCGCCAACGGCCGCTCGCGGGTGCGCTTGACGTGCGGGTCAAAATTGCGATCGGCAAAATCGTTTATGGCACATCCAGCCGATCGCATCAGAAAGGTACCGGCGATGAATATGCCAACCACACCCCATTGCGGCATGCCTTGTGACGACAGCCACAACGCCCACAGCGTCGGCCACAGCAACAACAGCGTGCCGATAGGTTTGTCGATGCGCACCAATCGCGCATAAGCACCAAGTCGATCGACCAGCGTCATGGTGCAATGGCTCGCACCAGCCGCGCCGGGAGCGAACAGGCCATATTTTCAGACACGAAGATACTCCTGGCGCCCGCCGAGCCAGCGTGCTACGTGCCGCTCGACCGAAGCCGAATCGGTCGCGGCCATTTGCGCAGCAACGTCACGTGCGGCCTCGAGCAATTTGAGATCGTGTTCCAGATCCGCGAATCTCAACATCGGCACGCCTGATTGCCGCGACCCGAGAATTTCTCCGGGGCCACGCAACTTCAAGTCGAGCCTGGCCACTTCGAAACCATCCGCATTTTCGTAGATGATTTTCAGTCGTTCACGCGCCATTTCAGATAACGGCCCCTGGTACAACAGGATACATGCGCTGGACTCGGCACCGCGTCCGACTCGCCCCCGAAGTTGATGTAACTGCGACAAGCCCATGCGCTCGGCATGCTCGATGATCATTAACGACGCGTTGGGGACATCGACTCCGACTTCGATGACGGTCGTGGCGACCAATAACTGGATCTCTCCGGCCTGATACGCTTGCATTACCGCCGCTTTTTCCGCTGAGCGCATTCGCCCGTGCACCAGGCCGGCCCTGAGGTCCGGAAACTCGCGCTGCAGCCGCTCGTAGGTGTCGATGGCGGTCTGCAACTGCAGTGCTTCCGATTCCTCAATCAGCGGACATACCCAATAGGCTTGCCTGCCGCTGGCGCAGGCTTCGCGCACGCGGGCGAGCACTTCGTCGCGACGCGAATCGGATACCAGCTTCGTCACCACCGGTGTGCGTCCCGGTGGCAATTCGTCGATCACCGAAACATCGAGATCGGCATAAAAGCTCATCGCCAGTGTTCTCGGAATTGGCGTCGCGCTCATCATCAACTGGTGTGGCTGCGAATTTTGCTCGCCGCCTTTCATGCGCAACATGAGACGCTGTCGAACGCCGAATCGGTGCTGCTCGTCGATGATGGCAAGACCAAGTTTCCTGAATACGACCTGTTCCTGAAACAACGCGTGGGTGCCGACGGCGAGCATGGTCATTCCCGAAGCCAGTTTCTCCAGCGCTGCATCACGCTCCTTCTTGCGCACGCTACCCGACAACCAGACGATCTCGACCCCGAGCGGTTCGAGCCAGTGCGCGAACTTGCGGTAGTGTTGTTCGGCAAGAATTTCGGTCGGCGCCATCACCGCCACCTGAAAACCGGACTCGATTGCCTGAAGCGCAGCCATCGCAGCGACAAGGGTCTTGCCGCTTCCGACATCGCCCTGCAACAACCGCTGCATGGGATGTTCGCGTGCAAGATCATCACGGATCTCTTCAAGTGTTCTGAGTTGCGCAGCGGTCAGACTGAACGGCAGCGATTTGGACAGCTTGCGCGGCAGTCGGCTGGCCCGAGCAAGGGAGTGGGCACGTAACCGGCTG
>JASFUE010000342.1:0-3286 GCA_050050435.1 Burkholderiales bacterium
CGCGCAAGCTGAGGATCGAGCGTGGTAACCGAAATAAACACCGATGCCAGGCCGCGGCGGCCCATGGGCGCCAGGATATCGAGATCCCTTTCAATGAGCGCGTTCTTGGTGACAATTCCAACTGGCTGGTTGAATCTTTCGGCCACTTCGAGAACCGAGCGGGTAATTTTCCACTTTCGTTCGACCGGCTGATAGGGATCGGTGTTCGTTCCCATCGCGATTGTCCTGCACTGGTAGCGCGGCGATGACAATTCCCGTTCCAGGCATTGCGCGGCATTTACTTTGGCAATCAACCGCGTTTCAAAATCCAGCCCCGGCGACAGGTTCAGGTAGGAATGTGTCGGTCTTGCAAAGCAATAGGAGCAACCGTGTTCGCACCCGCGATACGGATTGATCGAGTAACTGAAGGGCACGTCCGGAGAACTGTTGCGCGAAATAATGGTTTTGGCCTGCTCCTCGCTGACCTGCGTGCGCAAGGGGTCGGTCTCCGCGTTCTCCAGGCTCATCCAGCCGTCGTCGACGCGCTGCCTTGTCGTTTCCTCGAAGCGACCCTGTGGATTTACCCCTGCCCCGCGACCCTTTCGCCACTGCGAGGCACTCCGATTGGCAGGATCATCATTTCTGACATTGGCCATATTGCTGGTTATTTAACCAGTAATCGACATATCCGTGCAAGGCAAAGTCGACACTTCGTCAACGCCGGGCGGAAACCGCCGACGCGGCACAAAAACCGGGCGCTACTGTCCCATCATGCGCATGGCCGCGCAAAACAGTTCACTTTGTCCGTCAGCGAAACGCTCCAGGATGCTGAAATGATTGTCTTCCGGACATGGAATGTCTTCACCAATATTCTTCGGCCACGCCTGCGCCATGATCCGGTGCTGATCCTTGAACCCGCCGAGTTCCTGCCCTCCGACCGCGATGCTCAGCGGCGCATCGGTCGGCGGATCCATCAACGCCGGACTGACCTGCATCGCAATCTGTGGCGTCATTCCCAGGTCAACGTTAATCGACGGTATCGAGGTCAGAATCCGCAGATCATAGAGCCCGCTGATCGAAAGCCCTGCCTGGAATACCTTGCGCGGAAGTCCTGCTGCGGCCTGCGGCCACAGACAGGCCAGCGCCATTGCCGTCAGGTGCCCGCCGGCTGAATGCCCCGCAACGTACATTCTCCGGCGCGGAAATCCGAAATCCGATGCGTGGCGATACACATACGCGCCGGCCGCGATCACCTGAGTGACGATCCGGTCCATTGCGACCGCCGGGCACAGGGAATAGTTGATCGATGCAACGGCAATGCCGGCGTCAACAAATGGAGCGGCGACGAACACATGCTGTGACTTGTCCAGTGAGCGCCAGTAGCCGCCGTGCACAAACATCAACAAGGCCTTGCATTCGCCTTGCGGCAGCAAAACATCCATCGTCTCCATGATGTCATCGCCATAAGGCACGTCTTTCTCAAAGCGATTGCCCATTGACTTTCGAACCGTTTCCGATCTTTGCCCCCAACGGTCGAAATAGGACTGGAAATCCGGAACGGCTGCCCGGTTGTTAAAGAGAGATTCGAGGTAGGCGGTATCATTGTTCATGTGTCGTTTCTCGCAGGTTGCTCAAGTGGGGCAATCATGCAGCATACGGCCGCACGCTTGAAGCCCTTTGCATGCACCCGAGCCCGGGCAGGCCAGGAGCATCTCCGGAAATCATTCGGCAAGTCTGCGTTTTATCTGGTTTTTTTGGGTGCGTCCCCGCTTGCTGCAGAAGCCGTCTCGGCGTCTACGGACGCGCTGCAGGTGCTACCCGCATAAGCGACCGGCGTCACTGCGGGTGGAAGCGCATCTGTTTTTTCGCATAAACTTTGAGGCATGACCGTGACCAAATCTGATACCTATCCCGAATATCTCGTCAGTACCGAATGGCTGGCAGCGCACCTGGATGACCCGAACGTGCGGATCCTGGACCCGTCCACACTGTTGCCGCCAAAACCGGATTTTTCACTTTATGACGTGGTTCCGGCGCGCGAAGACTTCGAAAAGGGCCATATCCCCCATGCGATCTTCGTTGATATCGAGCATGAGCTCTCGACTCCGCATCCGCTCCTGCATTTCACGCTCCCCGATGCGCAAACCTTTGCCAGCGCAATGTCCGGCTACGGCGTATCGGACGACACCTTCGTGGTCGCCTATTCAACGACCAGCCATTGGTGGGCGACACGGCTGTGGTGGATGCTCAGGGTATTCGGACACAAGCGCGTCGCCGTGCTCGATGGCGGCTTTCAGAAATGGCAGGCAGAAGGCCGGCCGGTCGAAACCGGGCCCGCAAGCGCACCAACAAAAGGAACATTTTCCGTGCGCGAACCAGATATGCAAATGGTGGCAACGCGGGAGCAGGTACTGGCAGCGATCAACGCCACCGACACCTGTACCATCAACGCCTTGCGCCCGGAGCAACACGCCGGCACCGGTGGCGTGAACTATGGACGGCGCGGCCATATCACTGGCAGCATCAATATTCCGGCACTGCACCACGTAAAGGAAGACAACACCTTCAAGAGCAAGGAGGAATTGCGCGCCATGTTCGAAACCGCATTAGCCAAACCCGAAGTGATCACTTATTGTGGTGGCGGAATCGCGGCAACCAGTGTTGCACTGGCTCTGGACATGCTCGGTCACAGAAACGTCAAGGTTTACGACGCCTCCATGACCGAATGGGCTGCCGACCCGGACTTGCCAATGGAAGACTGATACGCGTGCCGTCGACGCGAGGCGCCAATAATTCATGAAAACAGGACAAACCAGATAATGTATAAACAATTCAGTATCAAACCTGAAGATTTCGACGGCCCGGTTCTGGTCACCGGCGCCAGTGGTTGTATCGGCAGCTGGGTGTTGTCCATGTTGGTCGATGCCGGCGTCACCGTGTTTGCACTCGATCTGCAGAAAGACATGCGCCGCCCGAAGTTGCTCATGTCGGATTCCGAACTCGGCCTGGTCAAGTGGCTTATCGGAGACATATCGGAACCGTCGACGATCATGAAGGCGCTTGAAGTCACCAAGGCGACCGCCATCATTCATCTGGCAGCACTACAGGTTCCGTTTTGCAAGGCTGACCCGATTGCCGGCGCCAAAGTCAATGTTGTTGGCACCGTCAATGTTTTCGAAGCCGCACGCAAACACAAGCTCTCGCGGCTGAGCTATGCCAGCTCGATTGCCGCGCATGGCGTGTTCGATGCCAAGACCATGCCCACGTTGTATGGCGCCTACAAATTCTGCAATGAGCAAACAGCACG
>JASFUE010000343.1:0-3284 GCA_050050435.1 Burkholderiales bacterium
CGGCTCAACAGTCGCGCGCGCTATTACGCGATGGCGCCGGCAACGACCGCTACTGGTCGTTTGCCCGAGATACCCAGGGCGCAGCCGGCGGCAACCGTTATCATTTCGATCCATTCGAGCCGGTATACAGCCTCGGAATCCTGCTCGATGAACAGGGTGAGGACATTTATTCGACCGGTGTCGAAAATGGCGAAATTGTGTTTCGTCGCGATGCCAACGGACGCCACGGACGCGGCGTTGCCGGAGTGGTCGTCGACCAGCCCTGACAGACGATGATGGCCACAGCCCGTTCAACCGGCAGGTAAAGTGGAATCGCCTTCAAACAACACCGGTCCTGGCGAGCCAACTACTCACGAACCCGGGCGGGGCAAATGGCGCCGCCTGCCCGCTGGCGTCTGGGCCATGGGCTTTGCATCCCTGTTGATGGATACATCATCGGAGCTGATTCACAGTCTGTTGCCAGTTTTCCTGGTCAGCGTGCTGGGCGCGTCGATGGTCACGGTTGGTCTGATCGAAGGTATTGGCGAAGCAGCAGCGGCAATCACAAAAGTTTTTTCAGGCGCGCTCAGCGACCACTTGCGCCGGCGGAAATACCTGATGGTTTTCGGCTACGCACTGGCGGCGCTGACCAAACCGGTCTTTCCCCTCGCGCAGTCCGTCCAGTGGGTTTTCGCCGCGCGCTTTGTTGACCGACTGGGCAAAGGGATACGCGGCGCTCCGCGCGATGCGCTCATTGCCGATATCACCAGCCGGAATGTTCGCGGTGCCGCCTATGGCTTGCGCCAGGCGCTGGACTCGGTCGGCGCCTTGCTGGGGCCACTGCTGGCCGTCGTTCTGATGCTCTGGCTGGCCAACGATATCCGCGCGGTCATGTGGGTCGCCGTCATTCCGGCGGTGCTGTGCGTCGCGTTGCTGGTCAAATACGTTCGCGAACCGCAACGCGAACATGTCAATGGCAAACCGGTATTCACCGGCTTCGCCAGCGTGAGGCGGCTACCAGCAGCCTACTGGCTGGTGGTCGTGCTCGGTGCCACGTTCACTCTGGGGCGTTTCAGCGAAGCGTTCCTGGTGCTTCGCGCCCTGGACACCGGCCTGCCACCTGCCTACGTTCCGGTCGTCATGATCGTCATGAATGTTCTTTACGCCGGTGCTGCCTATCCAGCCGGTGCCGCCGCTGATCGCATGCGTGCAAGTACGCTGCTAAGTATCGGTTTGGTGCTGCTCGTGATTGCAGACCTGATACTGGCTTTCGCGCATTCGCCACACGTCGTGCTCGCTGGCGCCGCATTGTGGGGATTGCACATGGCTTTCACGCAGGGCTTGCTGTCCAAACTCGTTGCCGATGCCGCTCCCGCGCAGTTGCTCGGCAGCGCATTCGGCGTGTTCAACCTGATCAGCGGTTGCGCCCTGTTGCTGGCGAGCGTAATCGCCGGAGCGCTTTGGGGCGCCGTCGGACCGGCAGCAACGTTTCTGGCAGGCGCCAGCTTCGCGACACTGGCCATGATCGGCCTGCAAGCCGGCATGTACTACCGCAGCCGGCATCGACGACCGTAACAAATATTCACACTGCGAAAACCGGTTTCACCGATAGCGCAATGAAGGATACCGGAGCGGCGTCCGAATCCGCTCGTTGAACCTGCCTTTGCGCAACATCAATACAACGCTGCACCAGATATGCTGAAATGATTGTTGGGCAACCAAGCTGAGCGGCCACGCAAGATATAGGACCTGTGCGCCGGTATCGAACTTCCGGCGGCAGCCGTTTTCCAACGTTTGGAGCGCCTTGGCGGCAGAATCGGTCGCGTGCGATCATCAGATCGCGGTCTCGGGATTGCTGTTTATCCGAGGTTCGTTTTTCAGGAAAGGAGAAGATTTGGTGATGCGGTATCGGTGGATCGCAGGGATGCTTGCTGCATGCATATTTGGCGCTGCCATGGCACAGGACGAGAGTATGGATGCGCTCAAAAAGGACGCGATCGATCGTTTGAGCGCGGCCCAGGATACCACCCTCTCGATTGATATCGGCCGTGTTTACGTAAAGCAGACAGCCTTGCTCACGGCGCGCGAAGTGCTCACACTCAAAGGCCGAGCAGCGGGCTTGAGCATGCAACAGTGGAATCTCGAAACCCCGGAATGGCAGGACGCCGAACGGGAACTGACTGCCGGGCTCGATGAACTTATTCGTGTCGGAGTCGCCAATCCGGCATGGCTGAAGGCTGCGTGGGCGCAACTCAGCTCACAACTGCTCAATGCCGAAGAGGCAGACGAGATCGCGGTACATTTCCGCACCGAAGGCGGCGCACTGCAGCGGCGCGTGATCGAATGGTTTGTGGGCGAATTGACATTGCAGTACTACACCTTTACCAACCGATTGAAGTATGGTGTGCCCGGCAGCGAATCGGAAATGCGCGATCTGCAAGTGACTACTTACGAGATTCAGAGCCACTTCGAGCCGATTTATGACCTGACCGATTATCCCAATACGATGCGCTTTGCCAGCCGCGATCCTGGCGTGAAGTTCATGAAGATGATGGTCACGAGTGGTGTCCACGTAATACACACGCATCTGGAAAAGGTGGCGGACCAGGCGCGCGAGACCATCCGTGCCCGCGCGGCTCTGGCCGATCCGCATATTGCTCGTGCACGCCAACGGCTGGCTGCCCGACCCGAAAAGTAGACTGGCGGAAAATGCGCTCCGCGGCGCTAGCGCCCGGAAAACTTCGGCTCGCGTTTTTCCCTGAAGCTGCGCAAGCCTTCCTTAAAATCCTCTGAAGCGAGCAATTCCTTCTGGGTTTTGCCGAAAGCCGTGCGTGCCGCCGTGGGTCCGTCAAACAAGGCGGTGCGCGCATTGCAAATCGTCTCACGTACCGCCAGCGGCGCCTGCTCCGCAATATGGCGTGCCAGTTCAGTTGCCCGTTGCAGTTGTTGCCCGGGTGGGACAACTTCCTGAACGAAACCGAGGCGCAGCGCAGTTGGCGCATCGAATTCGTCACCGGTCAGCAGATAACGCATTGCGTTGCCCCAGCCAGCTCGCTCGACCATGCGAATGGTAGCGCCACCCGTTGGCATCAACCCGCGTTTGACTTCCAGTTGCGAGAAGCGGCAATCGGACGATGCGATAACGATATCGGCGGCCAGCATCATTTCGATGCCGAGCGTGAAGCAGATACCCTGCACAGCGAATATCACCGGTTTGCTGCGAAACGGCGGGCGCAAGTCAAACGGATCGATTTCACCGGTTTCCACCAGCAGCGAATCGGAACCCAGATATGGCGCCATCTTTG
>JASFUE010000344.1:0-3282 GCA_050050435.1 Burkholderiales bacterium
CTGGGTGAACGGCCAGGCCCACTGGAGCTGGCCGGAATGGTGCTGATCGGCATTGCACTGGCGCTGGTGTCCTGGCTCAACATCCGCCAGCACGAACCAACCGAGCCGATGATGGCGCAGGAATGACTGCGCCCGAGAAACTAGCGCAGGAATGACTGCGCCCAAGAAACTAGCGCAGGAATAACTGTGCCCGGGAAACTAGTGCAGGAATGACTGCGCCCGGGAATAAACAAGCGCAGAAATAGCGAGCTTCTTATTTGTATATGATGCGGTGTCCCTGATCGCCGGATCCAAGGTTCGTCAATCCCATGAAAAACGCCGACTGGTATTTCGATTTCATTTCTCCCTACGCCTACCTGCAGACCCACCGGCTCGATGAACTCGCGGCGCACGCGAACATCCGGCCAAAGCCGGTGTTGTTCGCCGGCCTGCTCAACCATCATGGCCAACTGGGCCCGGCCGAGATTTCACCCAAGCGCGAGTTCGTGTTCCGGCAATCACTCTGGCAGGCCAAGCGCGAAGGCATCGACATGAAGCTGCCGCCGGCGCATCCGTTCAAACCGCTACCACCGTTGCGCCTGGCCATTGCGCTTGATTGCGACCTGGCCGCGATCAGGAGCATATTCGACTTCATCTGGCGTGAAGGCCGCGACGTGGACGACGCCGACGAATGGGCGCAACTGACAAAATCGCTTGGCGTTGACGATGCGGCGCAAACGCTTTCGCAAGAGCACATCAAGCAGGCGTTGCGCGAGAACACCGAGGAGGCAATCGCAAAAGGCGTATTCGGCGTACCGACGCTGGTCGTGGACAACGAACTGTTCTGGGGGCACGACGCCGCCGACTTTTTCCTCGACTATCTGCGCGATCCGGCAACAATGGAATCAAAAGTGTTCAAACCGGTCGATAACCTCGCCGAGACCGCGGTTCAGAGAAAACAACAACCGAAAGGCAAACCAGGCCAATGACACCATCGACAAGTCTCCGTCTTGACGTGCGTGGCCTGCGCTATCAGGTACGCAGCTGGGGCGATCCGGACGCGCCGAAGCTGTTCATGCTGCACGGCTGGATGGACGTGTCCGCGTCATTCCAGTTCACTGTTGATGCACTCGAGGGCAACTGGAACGTGCTGGCGCCCGACTGGCGCGGATTCGGCCTGACCGACCGGGCCAAAGCCGGATACTGGTTTCCGGATTACGTCGCCGACCTCGATCATCTGCTCGCGAAGCTCTCGCCCGACGAACCGGCCACCATTATCGGCCACAGCATGGGCGGCAACATTGCCGGACTGTACGCGGGCGTCCGGCCCGAGCGCGTCGCGCGTCTGATACTCGCAGAAGGTTTCGGCCTACCACCAACGGTGCCGGCACAGGCGCCGAAACGACTGTCGAAATGGCTCGGCCAGATTGCGCAACCACCCTCACTCAGGCCGTACGGCTCGCTCGAAGAAGTCGCACAGCGACTGCTTTCCAACACACCGGGACTGGGCGAGGAACGCGCCGCCTTTCTCGCGCCACACTGGGCACGTGAAACCGCGCACGGGCGCTATGAGTTGCGCGCGGACCCGAATCACAAGATGGTTAATCCGGTCCTCTACCGCTACGAGGAGGCGATCGAGATCTGGAAACAGATTGTCGCGCCGGTACTGTGGATACACAGTGGCACCGACTGGATGAAGAAATTCCTCAAGGACGACGAACAAGTACTCGATCGCTACCGCTCGTCATATGCGCAACTGACCGAATGCAGCATCGAAGGCGCCAGCCACATGATGCATCATGACCAGCCGGAGAAGTTTGCCGCAGCGATCGAAAACTATCTCGCCAGCAACCCTGGCGCTGCCGCGAACTAGACAGTGGGCGCGGCTTCCGCGGAAGAGCGGAGAAACACCACACCACGCCATAACGCCATCGCTCCGACAATCAAGAAGCCCGGGACATAGCTATCGGCCACAGTGTGCGAAATCCAGAACACTGAGGGCAAAACAACAACACCGGTATAGGTCATCGCCAGTGATGCACCGGTTGCCGAACCGGCCTGACCCGGTGGTGCGATATGCGCGACTTCGGCAAGGTAGACTCCGTTCCAGCCAATGGCCGATGCGCCGAACACGAACGAAAGCATATATATCAGCGGCATCGCCCAGGCGTGATCGATGAAACTCACCAGTGCCGCGGACACCGCCATCGTCAAACCAAGAAATCCCAGCACCGCCCTCGCCGGGAAACCATAGTCGGCGAGTACGCCAAAGAACAGACGCCCGAGGATGCCGCCAATCATGGCAACCGAAAGCGCACCACCGGCCACGGTTACCGACAGCATGGCGCGCTCGGTCAATACCACCACCAGATACGTTCCGAGGCACATCTGCATTCCCGAAAAAGCGAATGACGAAATCGCCAGTTCGCGCAGGCGCGCATTCGAAAAAACCAGCCGCAGTGGTTCGAGCAGCCCGGTACCGCGCGCAACGCTGCGATGCGGTTGCGCCGAATCGATGCTGCGCTGGACCGGTTGCGCAACGAGGATGACCACCACGCCGATGAGCGCGACAGTGATGGCAGCGGCCTGCCATCCGAACGAACTGATCAGAAATGGCACCAGCGCTCCGGCAATCGCACCACCGATGGGAACACCGGTTTGCTTGATGGAGAAAATCAGCGAACGCAGTCCGCCGGGGATTTTTTCGGCAAGCACAGTCGATGATGCCGGCGTCACCGCACCATAACCAATGCCTATGATCAAGGCACCGAGGGCGATGAGCCACGGGTTACCGATCGCCATCATCGCCATGCCGCTGGAAGAGAACAGAATGCACAACTGGCTCACGCGAATCGCGCCCAGATGCGCAATGACCTTGCCGGAGAACAACGCCGCGGGAACTGACGAGGCGTAGATAAGTGCGGTCACCAGACCGACGGCTGCAGCCGATACGCCAACGTCATTTTGCGCAACAGGCGCGAGGATCGGCGGTGTGAACACGACCAACGAGGCCTGCACTTGCACGGCCAGCGTAATGAGCAGCGCCAACAAGAAGCTGCTCATGGAATCAACTTCCGGCCACGATCAATTGCAAGATGCCTCCCGGAGACAGTGACGGTAACAGTCCATCGCAATGGCACAAACAAGACGCTACCGCAAGCGGGCGCAACGTGCCGGCGGCGCTGCTGCGCCGCCCGGCAACGCGTTCAGGATTTCGACTGCGCCAGGGCCTGATCCAGGTCCCAGAGGATGTCGTCGATCTCCTCGATACCAATGGACAGGCGGATCATGTCAGGCGATACA
>JASFUE010000345.1:0-3279 GCA_050050435.1 Burkholderiales bacterium
TCAACTGGCGGCACCTGTCCTGAACGTTCGCGCAATATCCACGAATGTATTGGCCGTGCCGAAGCCGCCCGCCTTGGTCACCAGGTGTATCGGCCGCCCCTTCCATTCGAACTGCGAAAAAGGAATGCCCGGCATCAGGTTGCCGCAGACGTCGATCACGGTGCAACCGGATTCCTCGAGCACGGCAATGGCCGTATCACCGCCGGTCACGACCATCGCCTTGGCGCGCATGAATGCGGCAAGCTCCAGCCCGGCCTGCGCCATGCGATGCGCGACCTCTTCGGCACCGGCTTTGCCGTTTTCGGGGTCGTCGACCGCCAGCAGCACGATTTGTTCAGCCCCGGCGCCATCGGTGATCGCGCCGGCGACGCCGTTGGGTGCTTCGATGACAACGGTTTGCGGCTCGCGGCGCAGTTGCTCGACCTGCTCGCGGCTGCGCGCGGCGCGCGAGCCGACGAGGAACACAATCGGGCCGGAAACGGCCGTCAGTGCGCCGGCGCCCTCATTGGCGCCATCGAGGTGCGCTGCGAGCATTTCACCCAGCCCCGCCGAGCCAACCAGCATGGTTTCGTCTGCGCGGTCCACGACCTTCTGAAAAAGCTCGGCCATTTCGCCGTCGCTTTCGGCATCGGCGATTACAACACCGGCATCGGGATGCGGCAGCGGCTGGCCATGCTGCCAGGCCATGACCTGCCCTGCGCCGGTTGCTTGCGCAAAGACCTCGCCCAGCGGTGCCAGCGGCGGTGGCGACAAGGCATCCCTGGCAAATCCGGTATCGGCCAGCGGCACGCCTTCGACATGCACGACGCCGTCGACCACCGTACGTCCCTGCGCCGGGAACGCTGGGGCGACCAGGGCGGAAGGCCGCTCGCACACGTCCATCAACGCCATTGTTTCGGCTACCACGTTGCCACGTAGCGTCGAGTCGATCTTCTTGTAGACAATGTCAAAGTGTTGCTCGGCGAGCAGCCGGGTGCACTGCTGCACATGTTGCACTGCGTCGGCAGCGGACAAATGGCGCGATGCCGTGTTCACCGCGACAACCTGCGCATTGCGCACCGATTCCGGATCGCTCGCCACCGGTTGCGCTACCACTTTGGTATTGATGCCTTGCCCGGCAAACGCGCCCGCGGTATCCAGCGCGCCGGTGAGATCGTCGGCAACGATGAGGACACGCGCGTTGGTGCCAATGGCCACGTTTACGCTGCCTGGTGATCGGCCATGCGGCGGGCGTAGGCGATGGCGGACTTCATGTTGGTGTTGTTGGCAATGCCTTTCCAGGCAATGTCGAAGGCGGTGCCGTGATCAACCGAAGTGCGCCGGATCGGCAAGCCGAGGCTGACGTTGACGGTTTCGTCAAACGCGATCAGCTTGGTGGGGATGTGGCCCTGGTCGTGGTATTGGGCCACCACCAGATCGAACTCACCCTTGAGTGCGCGGTAGAACACGGTGTCGCCGGAGATCGGGCCCTGCACGTTGATGCCTTCTTTCTGCGCGGCTTCGATTGCCGGAGTGAGCCGTGTTTGTTCCTCGTCGCCAAAAATGCCGCCTTCGCCGCAATGCGGGTTCAGCCCGGCCACGGCAATGCGCGGGTTCTCGTAACCGAGCTCGATAAAATGGGCATTGCCGGCCCGGATGGTATCGATCACGCGCTGGATGGTTGGCTTGACCGCGGCGTTGCGCAGCGACATGTGGGTGGTGACATGAACCGCGTTCAGCTTGTCCCCGGCCAGCAGCATGAATGAGGATTTGGCCCCGGTCAGGTCAGCGAGCAACTCGGTATGCCCGTCGTAATGGTGGCCGGCCGAATGCATTGCCGCCTTGTTCAATGGTGCGGTCACGATCACCGAAATATCGTCGGCGAGACACAGTTCCACGGCTTTTTCGACGTAACGGTAGGCCGCCTCGCCACCGGCAGCCGAGGCCACGCCATCGGTGATCTTGTCCTGGTCCCTGGTGGTGACATGCACCACCGGCACCTGGCCATTGGCCGCTTGCAGGCCGTCGACGAATGACAGTTTGGTGCCACGGATCTCATCGGCGCGGCGCAGCAGGTCAAGATTGCCGATCACGGCCGACTGGCTGCGCGCTTCGTCGGACATTTCCGCCAGCGTGGCGACGATGATCTCGGGGCCGATGCCCGAAGGATCGCCCATGGTGATTCCAATTCTGCTGCTTTTCACTGTCAGTATTCCTTGGCTGGTCAGTGCGGCCGGCACCCGGCCGCAGGGGGGCGAGCTTCAACAGGCAGGACGCGTCAGGTGGTTTCTTCCAGTGCGTCTGCCGAACTCGCGATACGTACGTCGGCGGCCGTTGCCAGCTCGCCACCTGCGTTTTCAATGCGTTGCGCCGCATCTTCGACCAGTTGCACATTGCTGCGCTCACAGCCAAACGGGGCATCCTCGAGGCCCACGCGAACGTGGCCGCGCTCGGCCACGGCGCGCGCAATCAGCGGCACCACGTCCACATCGAGCCCGGAAATCATCCAGTTACATCCGGGTGCGACCTGATCGAGCAGGTTCAGATAGGCGGTCAGGCCATAGTCGTCCGGCGGAAATCCGAAGGCAAAGCCGCGCGAGAACATCAGCCGGTAGATCGGATCCGGGCAGCTCTCGCGCCAGTGCAAGCTCGCACCGAGGCGGGCGAAGCCCGGCTCATAGATGGCGTAGCTGGGATGCAAGCCGTAACGCCGTGCCAGTTGCAGGCCGTGGCGTATGTGGTCTTCAGGATTCATGTAGACGAACCCCGTTTTGTCTTTCTGCAGGTCGTCGTAGTGCGCAAAATTGCATGAGCCCGGGTCGACCACTTCCCATTCGAGCAGCTTGCTTTTCGCCAACGCTTCGACGTGTGCATAACGCTGTTCTCCGCTGCTGCCGCTGTCGAACTGATTGAAACCGGCCGAGGGCACGGTGGGATAAACGATGGCATCCACCTTGGCGCGAATGCCTTCGATTATGCGCGCATATGTCTGCGCGTCGTCTTTCTGCTGACCGCTGGCCTCGTCGTAGGCGTGCAGGTGAACCACCGATGCACCGGCATTCACACAGTCAATGCCTTGCTGGATGATTTCGTCGACCGTAATCGGGATGCCCGGCTGGCGCTTGCGCGTCCATGGTCCGTTCAATGCGACCTCAAGCCAGGTCTTTCCGAATGCTTCGTGCATCACTCCCCCTCATGAATCCGTTGTTACCACTTATGTACCTTGCTCGATTCCCGCCATTTATCCACAGGCGATTCAATCGAAAAAACATTTTTCAACAATTGCTTATCGATTGACTG
>JASFUE010000346.1:0-3264 GCA_050050435.1 Burkholderiales bacterium
TGGGAAAGACAATCCCCGATTTTTCTCCCGGCGACACCATCGTAGTGAGCGTTAACGTCGTTGAAGGCCAGCGCAAACGTGTTCAAGCATTCGAAGGCGTTGTTATCGCAAAGCGCAACCGCGGCCTGAATTCATCCTTCGTGGTTCGCAAGATCTCCTCTGGTGAAGGCGTGGAGCGTACTTTCCAGAGCTACTCGCCCTTGATTGCCGGTATCGAGGTCAAGCGTCGTGGTGCGGTGCGCCGCGCCAAGCTCTACTACTTGCGCGAGCGTTCCGGCAAGTCGGCACGGATTCGCGAGAAGCTCACCCCCGGCAAGCGCGCACTGGCAGAAGCGGCGGAGGCAGAGAATGCCGCGGTCACTGCACAGGCTGAAACCGACGCCGGAACCGGGACCACGGCGACGGAATAACCTGGCGGCTGGCTCGGTACCGAAAATGGCGACCCTATGGTCGCCATTTTCTTTTGCTGAAGCCGGGATTTTGCTCTTTGGTGTGCGCGCTTACGCGCTTGCGTTTTTCCGGGCACCAAATCAACAGCGCGGAACTGGTATTTGGCTGGTGCAGCGGCTTGTTAGATGCAACGCAAGGCGTCATCATGTGTATCGCTGCAGAAGAGCACAGGTTGCGCACGTGATAAGAGCGAACGAATCAGACAGCGAGTACGATGTTCTGTACCGCGCACCGTTTGCGGTGCTGGGGATTCGAACTGATGGCGAGTGGCTCTGCGAGCTCGACTACCTTCCACTGGATGTTTCACCACGCGAACCAGTAACCGCGCTCGCGCACGAAGCGGTCCGGCAGATCGAGCGCTATCTGGCCGATCCGGCTTTTCGCTTCGATCTTCCCCTCAGGATCCGTGGCAGCGAGTTTCGCAAGCGTGTCTGGGAGGTAATGCAAACGATTCCCGCGGGACAAACGCTGACCTACGGCGAAGTCGCGCGCCGGCTGGAATCCGCGGCGCGCGCAGTGGGTGGTGCTTGCGGGGACAACCGGATTCCACTGATCATCCCCTGTCATCGCGTGGTCGCGCGTAACGGCATCGGCGGTTTCATGCACACTACCGGCAAACGCGAAACCGGGATCAAGCGCTGGCTGCTTGCGCACGAGCAGGGCGCATCGGGAGTGCTGCAGTGACAGACAATGCCGATGTGCTCGATGCCTTTTGTGATGCACTGTGGCTCGAAGACGGGCTGTCGCGAAATTCGCTGGACAGTTACCGGCGTGACCTGAGAATTTTCTCCGAATGGCTTGCTGACGCGCGCAAGAAGTCGTTGTTGCAGGCCGAGCACAGCGATTTGCTCGCCTACCTTGCAAAACGCTTCCAGAACGACATAAAACCACGCTCGGCGGCGCGGTTGCTCTCCAGTCTCAAGCGTTTCTACCGCTATCTGTATCGCGAAGGGCAAATCAGTGCCGATCCGAGCCTGCAGATCGATTCGCCGAAGCTGCCGCGGGGACTGCCCGGCGTTCTGACCGAAGACGATGTGCAGGCATTGATCATGGCGCCCGATGAGCGCACGGCGCGTGGTGTTCGCGACCGGGCGATGCTGGAGACACTTTATGCCAGTGGCTTACGCGTATCCGAGCTGGTGTCACTTACCGTGCAGCAACTCAATCAGAATGCGGGTGTGCTGCGGGTGCTTGGCAAAGGCGCCAAGGAGCGCCTGGTGCCGGTAGGCGAAGAAGCGCTCGACTGGATTCGCCGGTACCTGGCGGGGGCGAGGCCGGCGCTGCTCGGTGCCCGCAGCAGCGATGCGTTGTTTGTGACGACGCGCGCCCAGGCGATGACGCGCCAGGCGTTCTGGAACCTGATCAAGCGTTACGCCGTAGCCGCGGGCATTCGCAAGAAAGTCTCGCCGCACACCCTGCGCCACGCCTTCGCGACGCATTTACTCAATCACGGTGCTGACTTGCGTGCCGTACAAATGCTGCTCGGGCACACCGACATTTCAACCACACAGATTTACACGCATGTGGCCCGCGAGCGGCTCAAGGACCTGCACGCCAAGCACCATCCGCGTGGCTGAAGGGAGCACACGTTGTCGATTCTGCTGATCCTGGCCGCTTACCTCATTGGATCCATTTCGTTTGCGGTGGTGGTCAGCCGCCTGATGGGTTTGCCCAATCCGCATGATTACGGCTCGGGTAACCCCGGTGCCACTAACGTGTTGCGCACGGGGAGCAAGAAGGCTGCGGTGCTGACTCTGCTCGGCGATGCGGCCAAAGGCGGCTTCGCCTTGTGGTTGGCGCAACGCCTGATCGCAACTGGCACGGTGGCACTCGACCAGCCCGCGCAGTTCGTGCTTGCAGCCGTCGCGCTGGCTGCTTTTCTCGGCCATGTTTACCCCATTTACTTCCAATTTCGTGGGGGTAAGGGCGTGGCAACCGCTGCCGGCATATTGCTCGTCATGAGCCCGCTCATGGGCGCGGTGGTGTTGGCTGTCTGGCTGCTGGTCGCGCTGGTGACGCGCTATTCCTCGCTGGCAGCCGTCGTTGCCGCACTGGTTGCGCCGCTTGTCGCGGCGGCGATATTCGGAAAGTCCTGGTACACCCTGGCGGTGCTGGTGATGTCAGTGATATTGATCTGGCGGCATCGCGCCAATATCGGTCGGCTTCGGGCGGGGAAGGAAAGCCGGATCCGGCTCGGCCGCTCGCGCGACGCGAACTCTTCAGTCAATAGCGGGCAGTGAATCGAGCTCCCAGCGAGGGCGCGCGGTGAACGCCAGCGCACCGGTCTCGCCCTGGCCGATGCGCATGGCACCGGCGAAAGCGATCATGGCGCCGTTGTCCGTACAAAGCTCGATTGGCGGATAAAACACCTGGAATCCGACCTTTTTGCCTGCCTGATCAATGCATTCACGTAATCGCCGGTTGGCGCCGACACCACCGGCGACCACCAGCTGCGACATCGACGTGGTTTCAATGGCGCGCAGACATTTGGCCGCCAGCACGTCGACGATTGCGTCCTGGAAGGCGGCGGCGATGTCCGCCTTGTCCTGGTCGGGGACCCGTCCGTCAACCGAGCCCACCTGTTGCGTCAGTGTTAACACCGCGGTTTTCAGGCCGCTGAAACTGAAATCGAGATTGTCCTGATCGAGCATTGGTCGCGGCAGCCTGAAGCGTGTTGCATCACCCGATTCGGCCAGTTGCGCCAGTGCTGGCCCGCCGGGGTAGGGTAACCCCAGCAGTTTTGCCGTCTTGTCGAACGCTTCGCCGGCCGCGTCATCGCGGGTCTCGCCCAGCATCTCATAACGCCCGGGGCCA
>JASFUE010000347.1:0-3247 GCA_050050435.1 Burkholderiales bacterium
CGGCGTGATCTGCGCGACACCGGTGATCCAGTCGACGCGCTCTCCATCAATCAACGAATGAATGCCATCGCCCTGCAGCGCCAGTGTCACGGCAACACCGTTATGGCGATGTGCACGCTGATCACGGCCCACCTCCAGCGTGTTGATCGCGGTATTGATGAACGGGATCGTGGCAATGCCTGGCGCCGTGCGCCGGGTGGCGAACTGAACCGACGCTCCGGTGGTGTCTGTGGTCATGGGCCGCTGAAAAACTGCTTCCAGGTGACGATCAATATCTTCGCCGCGCCAGACAACGGTCTCTACCGTGGCCGTATTCTCATCGGGTGCGCGCACACCGGTATATGACAGCACCGGCTCATCGGTGACATTGAACAGGATCGCATCGACCTCTGCCCGGTAGGTCGTCTCCGTTCCACCCGGCAGGCAGAAAACATCGCCGCGCTTCCAGATGACGGTGTCCGCGGCATTGCCGCTCTGCCCGCGGCCAGCCAGGACATAACAAATTTCGCCGGTAGCACGGTAGCGCATCGAGACCTGCTCGCCGGCGCGTATCCGGATATAGCGGCACAACAGCGTCGGCGTGGTCGCAGGCCAGGCGCTTCCCAACGCGTCGCTGGCATCGAGCATGATTGCACTGCTCGGCGTCGCCGGATCGACCGCGCGCGCATGCTCCTCGCGAAATTGCCGCACGGGTACAGGCGGAAACGAAAATGCGAAACCGTTCTCGTTACAAATGTAATGGGCCCGTTGCTCGTATTCCGACTGCGTATCCGCCCATTCCTTTTCCATAATAGCCATTGAAACCTCCCGTTGGGTCGCCCGGCAGCAAATCAATGCTCGCGCTGTCAGAACATGACTACTTTAATTCCCACGGCAATCAAGGGTCAATGCCGCCGCGATTGACTCCCTCGGATCAGTACAGTTTGATGAGTCAGCCGGCTGCCTTCGTGTCAGGCTTTCCACGATCCGGATAGCTCACTGCCATCCCGGCACGCACGTCCTGTTGAATGCCATACTGCGCGAACGGATAGCGGAATCCATTCTTTGACAGTGCTCGCATGCCGTCGATCGCCTTTCGCAGGTAGTCGATCGGTGTCGCCATCAGCATTTCGTCGTCGAGCACGCCACCGTAACGGCGTTCCGCGAAACATGGGATCGACAAGCTTGGCTCGCCAAGCTTGAGTGCGCGGCCCCATGAATCAGCACACGCCGATTCGCCAACGACGCTCCAGTCAAATCGCTTGTAGCCGGACCATTGCAGGCCGTTAATGAAGTAAATCATCGCTCCCGGCGTGGCGTAGAACAAGGCGATGTCCGGCGCGCTCAGACGGGCGCTGGCCAGTGGCGATACTGCCAACGCCCGGTACTTGTTCTTGTCCACCCGATACATTGCCTCCTGATGACGTGCTGCATCGGCCTCGGTCGCAAACCATACGCCAGTCATGTGTTTGCCTGACATCCACTCGGCGTCTGCCTTTCCAAGTCCGACAACAGCGCGGCACTGCTCTCCGACCAGATCCTCCCCGGTAATTCCAACCGTCCATCCCAGACGCGCAGCCTGCGCCACGATTTGGTCTGTGGTGTGAACCGACTTGGGCCGGCGAATGCGTGGAATCGCTTCCATTTCGCCGACATCACGGAATAATTGCATGGCCACGCAAATGCTGCGCAGCTTCAGCAGGTCTTCCAGTTCTGCCACCAGACTGGCATATGGATTCTGCTTATCCGACATGAATGTTCCTCGTTAACTGACAGACGGTCAGGTTGGCCAGTGCATCGAACACATCAGCGGGCATTCGATTCAGCCTGCATATGCACGCTCGCCGGACAGCATTGCTCGTAGGGCACAATTCCGTTGCGCATTTCGTACCAGCGCCGGGTGCGATTGACCACGCCCACCGCCATTAGCATCACCGGTACCTCGATAAGCACGCCCACCACGGTAGCCAGTGCCGCGCCGGATTCGAAACCGAACAGCGCGATGGCGGTAGCCACCGCCAGCTCGAAGAAGTTGCTGGCGCCGATCAACGCAGACGGTCCCGCCACGCAGTGCGGCGATTTCACCGCACCGTTTAGCAGGTAGGCCAACGACGAATTGAAGAACACCTGGATCAGGATGGGCACCGCCAGCAGAGCGATGATGAGCGGCTGAGCGATGATCTGCTCTCCCTGGAAGCCGAACAGCAGCACCAGGGTGGCAAGCAGCGCCATGAGCGACACCGGTTGCATGCGGTCCAGCGCCCGTTGCAGCCGCAGTTGCCCGTGTTCGTGATTCAACAACCAACTGCGCCACAGGTTGGCAATTGTGAGCGGCACGACGATGTATACCAGCACCGACAGCAACAGCGTGTCCCACGGCACGGTGATGGCGGACAGACCCAGCAACAGCCCGACAATGGGCGCGAAGGCGAAGACCATGATTACATCGTTAAGCGCCACCTGCGACAGGGTGAAGTGTGGCTCGCCTTTGGAGAGGTGGCTCCACACGAACACCATGGCGGTGCAGGGTGCAGCGGCGAGGATGATCAGCCCTGCGATATATGAATCAATTTGTTCGGCTGGTAGCCATGTGCGGAACAAGCCGCCGATGAATAGCCACCCGAGCAGTGCCATGGAAAAGGGCTTCACCGCCCAATTGACGAACAGGGTCACACCGACGCCGCGCCAGTGCTGAGTGACACCTTTCAGGGCGCGCAGATCTACCTTGAGCAGCATGGGGATGATCATCAACCACACCAACGCCGCCACTGGCAGGTTGACCTTCGCGATCTCGAGCGCGCCCACCGCCTGGAAGGCGCCCGCAAAGAAATGCCCCAGAGTGATGCCAACAAGAATGCACAGAAATACCCAGACCGTGAGATAACGTTCGAAAAAACCCATATCCGCCCCGGCAACCTTTCTTGAGTTGGTTTCATTCTGCGCGCTCATGCCGCGATCTCCTTGCCCGTACCGAGCAGCAGTACCGAACAGTGTTCGTCGGCGAGT
This sequence comes from Burkholderiales bacterium, assembly GCA_050050435.1. GTDB lineage: Bacteria > Pseudomonadota > Gammaproteobacteria > Burkholderiales > Eutrophovitaceae > SG8-40. Next base: position 2,986 of record JASFUE010000347.1, read on the forward strand.
CTTTCGCCCATGATGTCGGAACCCATTGCGACCGTGAGCAATCCGGTGGTCCCGCAGAATTCAGCCCAAAGCGCCTGCCGCATCATTTGACATGCCCGTGCCCGACTGTTTCCGTTCGCCAATTTCACGCACAGCCCGGCTCAGAGCAATGCGATCCAGGCTGGAAGTCGGCAAATTTGTAAATAACTGGATGCGTCGATTGAGGATATGAAATACGTCGTTGATCACTTTCCTCGCTTCGTCGGGATCATCCATATATCGC
>JASFUE010000348.1:0-3222 GCA_050050435.1 Burkholderiales bacterium
TATTACGTGGCTGGCATGACCGGTGCGGTCAAGGAGTGAGGATGCGTACAAAAGCCGCCGGCAGTAGCAAAACCAGGCCGGTTTGACCAAATCGTCCCCGCGGGCGGTATACGAGCTTGCCGCCGGGGGGGTTGGCCCCTCCCCGGTAGACGTTTGCCTGCTCGCGTAGGCCCGGATGGCGGGCTTATAATGCTTCTTCACCGACGGGACCGCGTACCAGCGGTACGCAGGGCGGGCAGCCATGCCGGCTCGCCGCGCCACAGCCGGAATTGCTTCGAGGAGATCAATCATGCTTCAAGCCGCTGACCTGACCATCAGACTGAATGCTGCTGACGATGTCGTTATCGCCAGAGCCGAATTGCCTGCCGGAACCGAAATTCTTAAAGAGAAAGTGCGCGCCGCCGTGACCATACCGGCGGGCCACAAGATTGCCACGCGCACGCTCAAGGCGGGCGATCCGGTTCGCCGCTATAACCAGATAATCGGGTTCGCCACGCAGCCGATCAGCCCCGGCGATCACGTTCACGTACACAACATGGCGATGGGCGAATTCGAACGCGACTATGCTTTCGGGGCAGACTACGTGCCGACCCAGTTCGCTGCCGAGCCAGCCACGTTCATGGGGATCAAGCGTGATGACGGCCGTGTAGCCACCCGCAATTATCTGGGTGTGATTTCCAGCGTCAATTGTTCGGCTCACGTTTGCCGCCTGATCGCGAAGTATTTCGACGACGATTTCATGGCCCAATACCCGAACGTCGACGGGGTGGTGCCAATCCACCATCGTACCGGTTGCGGTATGGGCGCTGACGGCGAGCCGATCGACGTGCTACGGCGCACCCTCGGCGGATATGCAATCCATCCCAACTTCTATTCCTCGCTGATGATCGGGCTTGGTTGCGAAGCGAACCAGATCAACAATCTGCTGGCTGCCCAGGGTCTCAAGCGCAGTGACCGGCTCAAGGCATTCACGATTCAGGAAACCGGCGGCACCCGCAAGACCGTTGACCAGGGCATTGCCATGATCAAGGAGATGCTGCCGGACGCGAATCGCGTATCACGCGAACAGGTTCCGGCGAGTCATCTGTCGCTGGGCCTGGAATGCGGAGGGTCGGACGGTTACTCGGGCATTTCGGCAAACCCGGCGCTCGGCGCTGCGGCTGATTTACTGGTGATGCACGGTGGCACGGCCATGCTTTCGGAAACACCGGAAGTGTACGGCGCGGAGCACTTGCTCACACGTCGCGCGGTCTCGCGCGAGGTTGGCGAGAAACTGGTCAAGCGAATCAAGTGGTGGGAAGACTATACGCAACGTCTGGGCGGGGAGATGAACAACAATCCGTCTCCCGGAAACAAGGCGGGCGGATTGACCACGATTCTCGAGAAATCCCTCGGCGCAGTTGCCAAAGGAGGCACCCAGGGCATGATGGATGTCTACGAGTATGCCGAGCAGGTCACGGCAAAAGGATTCGTGTTCATGGATACCCCCGGCTACGATCCGGTGTCAGTGACCGGGCATGTTGCCGGCGGTGCCAACATCGTTTGCTTTACCACCGGCCGTGGTTCGGCTTTTGGATGCAAGCCCTCGCCCAGTATCAAACTGGCAACCAACAGCGCCTTGTTCCAGAAACAAGAAGAAGACATGGACGTGAACTGCGGCAAGATTGTTGACGGCAAGGCGAGCATCGAGGAAGTTGGCCAGGAAATTTTCGAGTTGATCCTGAAAGTCGCTTCGGGGGAAAAATCCAAGAGTGAGCAGTGGGGCTATGGCGAGGACGAGTTCGCGCCCTGGGTGCTCGGTCCCACGATGTAACCGGTCTTGCCGGTGCTTCCGCATATTTTGTCCGCTCGTGCCTGGCACAGCGGGCGAGGGCGGCACAGGCAGCGAGCGCTTTTGCGTTTCCTGGTTGATTTTTGCGTATGCCGGTGGCGTAGCCGGCGCGTGATTGGAGGCTGCAGTGGCTGACGATTTTGGTGGCAAGGAATGGTTCGAGCAATTCCAGAAAATGTGGAACCCGATGAACTTCCCGTTTCCGGGCGTCGTTCAGCCAACCCTTGATCCGGAAGAAATCGAGCGCAAGATTAACGAGCTCAAAGCGGTTGAGAGCTGGCTGAAGATGAATGTCGGTATGATCGAGATGACGATCAAGACGATGGAAATGCAAAAGTCCGCTCTTGAAACGTTGCGCGACAGTGCCCAGCAAGCAGGCGCCATGGGCAAGGGAAAGAGCGGCGGTTCCGAATAGCCGGCGCGGATTGCCGCCAGGCGAAGTGCCTCGTGATCCTGCGGGAAATTCAATACGGTTCCGATCTGTACGACTGCGCCTGCCGGTTGCGCGAAACGGTACTGCGCCGCCCGCTTGGTTTGCCGTTGAGCGGCGACGATCTGCGTGGCGAAGAGCGGCAAATGCACTTTGGCCTGTTTCTCGAAGACCGTCTCGTCGCATGTGTCACTGCGGTGCCGTTATCGACGTCTGAAGCCAGGATCCGCCAGACCGCGGTAGCGCCTTCCTTTCAGCGGCAGGGCCTGGCCAGTGAGATGATGCGCCAGGTCGAGGCGCAGCTGGCTGCCCGGGGCTTTACTTCACTGAGCATGCATGCGCGTTCGAGCGCAGTCGGTTTTTACGAGAAACTCGGCTTCCGGGTGGTGGGTGGTGAGTTTGTCGAAGTCACAATACCGCACCGCGTAATGGTTAAGGCACTGCCTGGCGGATGATTATGTCTTCTGGCGCTTGAATCGTAGCGCTGCAATGTCCGCGCACGCCTTGAGTTTCTGCCTGGCCGGGCGTTGCCCGGAGTTTTCGCATCAGCGAATCGCTTTAACCTGGTAGCCCTTTTGCGCGAGCAGCGCTGGAAGGCCTTCCTCGCCGACCATGTGCATTGCGCCAACAGCAACGAATACGCGCTCGCCATTCTGGAGCATGTTGTCGATCTGCCCTGCCATTGCGTGATTTCTCCCGGTCAGGAAGCGTTGACGGAATTGCGCAGCCAGCGCATCCGGAAGTCGTTTCTCTTCGATGCTGAGTACGGAGTCGAGCGTTTCGACATTTCCCGTGCGCCAGGCGCTGATCATGTCGTCAACCAGTCCGGCCACTTCGTTGGCCGATATTTCATCAACGGTGATCTGCAGCATGGCTGACTGTAACTGTGGCGAGAGTTGGTCGAGCATCTGCATCTGCTGGAGCATGGATTCGAGTGAAACAATGCGCTTGCCTTCGCCTC
>JASFUE010000349.1:0-3209 GCA_050050435.1 Burkholderiales bacterium
ACGAGGCGCGGCGCGGCGCCAATGCGAACGCCGCGACGACTTATAAGCAAGCACTGGAGGTAGATCCTCTTTCTGAGGAAATGTACCAACGTTTAATGGCTTGCTATCTCGAACAGGGCGACTTTTCTGAAGCCTATAACGTCTACCGGCGGTGTCGTGAAATGCTTTCCATTGCACTCGGGCTGCATCCATCAAAGAAAACCGAGTTGCTTCGAGAGCGCATTGTTTCGCAGAGGCTGGATGAGAACACGACCAATCGATAAAAAGGGAAGGAGAAAATGGAATGTGGGAGCGCGAATTTACACGCAAGGGTGAACTTTACATACAGATGCCGGGACTCGTTACGGGTACGCTTCTCGAGCAGATCGCGCACACGCAAGGTGATGGCTCGGATGGGGCATTTGATCTGCCAACCAAACGTGCAAACGTCGGTGGCACGGAATTGAATTACTTCGAAATCGGTGAAGGTGAACCCGTCGTTTTCGTTCACGGTTCGATTGGCGACTATCGCACATGGGGATACCAATTCGAGGCGTTTGCGCAACGTTATCGAGTGATTTCCTACAGCCGACGGTATCATTATCCGAATACCTGGGTGGGTGACGGAATGGACTATTCCTCCGCGCTTCATGCGGAGGATCTTGCTGGTTTCATACGAGCCTTGGGTTTTGGTCCTGTGCACTTGATTGGCCAGTCCTATGGGGCCGTGGTAGCAGCACATTGTGCCCGCCACCACCCCGACCTCGTGTGCAATCTTGCCCTCATCGAACCCTCAATCGTTCCGTGGCTGGAACACATTGAAGGTGGACCGGAGTGCATGGAGCCGTTCGTAAATGAGGTCATGGCGCCCGCCTCCAGGGCAATGACAGCAGGTAACGCGGATGAAGCAGTGCGGATATTCTGCGACGGTGTGCTCGGAGCAGGTACCTTCGAGAGCCTCTCACCGGAAATGCAGGCGGCCATGCTCGACAACGCGCCGGAATTCAAGGCGGAGCTGGAGGCCCCGATGCCGATCTCGCCTTTCAGTTTCGAAGATGCGCGACGAATCTCGGTGCCAACGCTTTCGGTCGAAGGGGGCAGCAGCATTCCCTGGTTGACCAAAGTTACTGAGAAGTTTGCTTCCCTGGTGCCAAATATCGAGAGGGTATCGATCGAAGATTCGCCACACGCCGTTCACTTTGTGACGCCACAAGCGTTCAATGCTGCGGTACTTGATTTCCTGGAGCGGCACCCTCGCCAATGACGAAAGTTACGGAGGAGCGGCGAGTACGTCAGGCACGAACACTACTCCGATGGCGGGCCTGACCAGGAAAAGCAGAATCTTGAATGCCAGAGGACTTGAACGCCAGATGAGTGGGGTGGCAGAGTCAGTCTACGTGCGCATTGGCGCGCGACTACAGATATTCGCCAACCAGTTTTTCTGACTGACTCCACAGGGCTTCAGCCAGCCGTGCATCGCGCGCCCGACGAGATGGCGATGTCTCACGGCAGTTGACAAAGTACTTCCCACTGACGTTCGCGACTTTTTCCGACGTCGCCAGGTAGACCGACGTTTCTGCACCGCTTTGCACCGATTCACCCTTGATGTCGAATCCGGCGTGCAACAGTTTGGTATCGATGACACCCGGATGCAGGCAGTTGGCGGTGACTCCGGTACCGGCGAGACGATTTGCCAACGCGCGCGTAAACAGGATGTTGACCAGTTTGGACGCTGAATAGGCGCCGTAACCGTCGAAGCCATGTTCGAAAGTGAGATCGTCAAGATCGATTTCACCACTTTGATGTGCCATCGAACTGACGTTGACGATGCGACCTGCCGGCGCTTTCGACAGCAGTGGTCCGATCAGTCTGGTGAGGAGATAGGGCGCAAAGTGGTTGACTGCCATCGTCAATTCGAGCCCATCGTCAGTCATGATGCGACGCCGCGAGTAGATGCCGGCATTGTTGATCAGCACATCGAGGACCGGCGCGACGGCGTTTACCTGACTGGCCAGTTCGGCGACTTCGCTCATGCGCGAGAAATCGCCCCACACCGCAGTGGTGCGTGAACCGGGCACGCGACGCGCCAGCTCAGCCGCAGAACGGGTCGCCTTTTTTTCGTTGCGCCCGTGTACCAGCACGTGCATGCCTTCGACAAGCAACTGTCGCGCAGTCTCGAATCCGATCCCATCGGTCGAACCGGTTACCAGTACTGTCTTCATGGGGCTCCGCTATTCAATTTCAATTGCTGACGCGCTTCACGCCGCCGTCGCTTTCAACCGCTGCTGCTCTCGCGCAGCCTGCGCCCGGTCAACATCTGGCTGAATACGGTGGCGCCAATCAGGGTGATGCCGATCAGATCCGTTGTAAGTCCCGGCTTGATCAGAACCAGGGCCGATACCACCAGAAGGACTCGTTCCCAGATTGCAGCACGGTGGATCAGGTACCCGGACAATCCGGCGGCAAGACAGACGACGCCGATGATGGCGGTAATGCTGGTTTGGACGATCTGTGTTGCCGAGCCGATGAACAGCAACGACGGGCCGAACACGAACATGAACGGGATGATGTAGCCGGTGGCCCCCAGGCGCAGCGCGGCGAGGCTGGAATCCCACAGTGCCGCGCGCGAGATGCCGTTGGCGGCATACACTGCCAGTGCCACTGGCGGGGTGATCGCCGAAAGGATGGCGAAGTAGAACACAAACATATGGGCCGCTTCGACGACCACGCCGAGTTTCACCAACGCCGGGACCAGCAGTGCCGTTTGCATGATGTAGGCGGGCGCTGTCGGCATACCCATGCCCAGCAATATGCCGGCGATCATGGTCAGTATCAGCGCGAACAGCATGTGGTTGCCCGCGGCCGTCAATACGAGGTCCGTGAACTCCAGTCCCAGACCGGTCATGAAAATCACGCCGATGACGATGCCGGCGCAGGCGCACGACAATGCCACCACGACGGTATTGCGGGCGCCGAATTCGAGCGCTGTGACGATGTTGTCCAGCCGGACGTACTGGCGAGTGGATTTGCGCAGCAGCGCGGTGGGAATCACGCTGGCAATACCGCAAAGCGCGGCAAACGGCGCGCTGTATCCGGCGAGCAAGGTGGCGACGATCACGACCAGCGGCAGAAAAAGATGGCCGCGCTCCCTGAGCACTTTGCCAAGCGAAGGCAGTTCGCTGCGCGGCAGGCCATGCATGTTGGTGCGTTTGGCTTCGAAGTGCACGGTC
>JASFUE010000350.1:0-3208 GCA_050050435.1 Burkholderiales bacterium
ACGCCAAGCATACGCCCAAGCCAAAATAATAAAGGCAGGCTTGCGCCTGCCTTGTGCTCGCCACGACATTCCCATTGATGTTTACTTACCGTCGTAGACCACTTTCAACGGAATCTGGTTGGCCGGGTCCAGGCCCGGCTCGTCCATCGGCGCTTGCTCGGTAATCGGTTTTGCGGGCTGTGCGAGGATCTCGCGCACGTAGTTTGGCAATGCAAACACCGCGCGGTGCGTATCGCCGTTGTAGTACTGCAAATGGGTGATCGAACGCTCCTCGATGCGCTTGTCCACTTGTTCCGATGTCAGCGCCAGCGGATCGGTTTCGTCCGAGGCCGCCGCCATGCCCCACACGGTTCCATACAGCGGCACATACACGGAATAAGGCCGGACGATCCTGAACACCTCACGCAGCGAGCTGACGATGCGATGGAACACGTTTGGACGTGCAATCGGCGAACCCAGGTGCATGGACATCACACCCCGCGGCCCCAAGATGCGCCGGCAATGCTGCAGGAAGTCGACGCGGTACAAGGCTTCCGCCGGGCCGAAGGGATCGGTCAGATCGAGCATCATCAGATCGAACTGATCCTGGCAGTTTTCAACATAGGCCTTGCCATCGGTGATCAGCACGTTCAGGCGCGGGTCGTCGAACGCGCCACGATGCACTTCGGGAAGTTGCTCCTTGCAGAAATCGACGACCACTTCGTCGATTTCCGCCATCACCACTTCCTGCATGGTCGGGTATTTCAGATACTCTTCAGCGGCACCGCCGTCTCCGCCACCGATGATCAGCGCGCGCTTCGGTCCTTCATGCGCCATGCCCGCCGGATGAATCATGTTCTCGTGATAGAAAAACTCATCCTTGTCGGAAGTCATGAAGTAATCGTCGATGCGCAGGGTGCGCCCGAAGCCCGCGGTTTCCAGCACTTCGATGTCCTGGAACGGTGACTTTACGTGGGCGAGCCGGCGCCGCGCGCGAACCCAGAATCCGAACGTGTCGTTCAGATGCTCGAGAAGATAGAGATCGTTCTTGCCTTCAGCCACTAGCGATTTTTCAACAAATGGGCAGCGTAACGAGATTGCTGTGTCGCGTGCTCGCTTTTCCTCGACGACCCGCTGCGCTGTGGGTCCTGCCGAATGAAGACCGTGCCTACAACGTTCCTCACAATTACGGCATTCCTACAACCACGCAGCAACTATAGTCGCGCAGTTCCTACAACCTCTCGACCGAATGTACGCTTTCGCGTTCCGGCTGGAAGGTGTCGAGCAATGACTGATACAACTGGCGGGCACGCGGACGATTGTCCTGTGTATAGCTGCACACGTAGACATCGACGGTGACGTATCTTTTCTCAGGCCAGGTGTGAATGGACATGTGCGATTCGGCAAGAACCACCATCCCCGTGACGCCACCAGCGCCATCGAATTGATGAAAGAAGTCACCCACGCTCGACAGACCCGCTTCCTCGACCAGTTTCAGGCAATGCGACCTGAGCAAGTCTGCGTCAAGCAGGAAGCGATCTGCACACTGCACGTCATAAAGATCCCCCATCACATGCAGTCCCGGAGTTTCCTTGACGCTGTGAAGCGCAGGGGATGAAGAGGCACTGGATAACGCATTATCCGATGCCAACCGAAGGCCGTTATCGGCCATTGAAAACTTCTGAAGCGTTTCTGTCTCCGTATCGACCGGAAGAACCTGCTTCAGCTTGAGATTACGCATCTCACTTTCTCCCTCCGTAAGGCGGGGCTTCAACCCCAGCGTTGCGTCGAGGACGCGTACCCAAACCAGGCGATTCCCGCTGAACTGACTGGCGCCCCTCCAGAGGAGGTCATGCCTGTGCCCACCTGATCAGCGACCCAGCGACCGGACGGAGACTGCTCTCACTTGCCGGCCAAAAACCTAAACGGCGAACTATACGGACTCGCGCGGGAATTTCAAGTTTTTTTGGCGAATTCCCCAATGTTTTTTGGGGGTTGCCGTCACTGTCCTGCAGGTTGCATCAGCGCCAGCGAGCGCTGGTAATCGGCAGCGTCGTCGATCAGGTCGATGCCCCGCCCGCAGAAGATCGACGCCGAGTGACAGCCGTGCCGGTCGCCGTCGTGATCGACCAGCCACTGCGCATGGCGTGCGAGCAGCAACGCCGCCATAGCACGGCCGATGGTCAGCGCCAGACGGCGCGCGCCGGCTTCCAGCGCCTCGGCCTGAGCTTGCGACAACCATCTGGCGGCGTGACGTAACGCGCCCTGAGCCACGCCAGCGCAATCCTGCAGTTCGGGCTCTCGCAAACCGGATGCCAGAGTTCCTGCCTCGATCTCGAGTGCGTCGAGCGAGCGCCCGCCAGCAAGCACCCTGAGCACGTCCAGCGACAGGACGTTGGTCGTGCCCTCCCATATGGGAAAGACCTGTGCATCGCGCAGCAACTGCGCCAGCCCCGTGTCTTCCACATAGCCAGCGCCGCCAAAGCTTTCGATGACTTCGGAGAGCACAGAGACGGCCTGCTTGCCAGTCATCAGCTTGGCCACCGGAACCAGCAGTCGCAGCAAATCCTGCTGGGCTTCATCGGCTTCACCCGCTTCGGCGCGTCCCATCAATTCGACCGCGGCAAACGTCAGGTGGAAAGCGGCTTCGAATTCGGACTGCACGCCGGCCAGCGTGTCCACGTGCAGTGGCTTCTCCGACAACGGCGCACCGAATGCGACACGCCGCGTTGCGTAATCGCGCGCCAGCGCCAGACCGCGACGCATGTAGGAGACGGCGCTGACCGCATTCCAGGTGCGCGTGACGTTGAGCATCGGTGCGATGTTTCGCACGCCGTTCTCGAGCCCGGCAACCGGCTCGGCCACCGCACCGTCGAGTGTCAATTCCGCAGTCGGCACCTTTCGCGTGCCCAGCTTGTCTTTCAGACGGTGCACGACGATGTGATTGAGTTGTCCCTGCGCATCATGCGTTTCGAGGAAGAACAGCGCCAGGCCCTTGCCGCCAGGTGGATTGCCTTCGGGGCGCGCCAGCGTCAACGCCATTTGCGAGCTCACGGCAGAGGTAAACCACTTGCGGCCGTATAGTTTCCAGTTTGCGCCGGCCTGCCTGGCGATCGTTTCCGAAATACCGACGTCGGAGCCACCTGTCGATTCGGTCATCCATTGCCCGCTGGTCCAGAATTGTTCGGGGTCACGTGCCGTCAGCCTGGGCAGGATGCGATTGGCCAGT
>JASFUE010000351.1:0-3198 GCA_050050435.1 Burkholderiales bacterium
ACCTGGGGGAACGTCCAACGAGACACCACTGACCGCGACCAGACTGCCAAACGTCTTGGTTACGTTACGCACCTCGAGCAGGTTCATCGTGCGCCCCCGCTATCTGCGGCACCGCGCCTGTTGACCAGAGCACGCAGTGCGTGAGGGATTTCCGACCAGTTCATTCCGAGCACGCCACGCGGGAAGAACAGCACCATGACGACAAAGACGGCACCGAGGAAGGACATCCAGTTGGTCGTCAGACTGGACAGATAATCCTGCAGGAAAACGAACACGGCGGCGCCAACCAGTGGACCCCAGAATGAGCGCATGCCACCGAGCACGACCATGATCACGATCTCACCTGACTGCGTGTAGTTAAGCATGGTCGGATCGGCAAAGTTGTTGAGCAAGGCGTTGAGCCCGCCAGACAGACTGATGAAGAAGCACGACAACGTGAAGGAAAGCCAGATGTGAAACTCGACCGGAATGCCGAGGAAGCGCGCCCGGCGCTCGTTCTCCCGAATCGCTAGCAAGGTGCGCCCAAATGGCGATCGCAGCAGAAAGCCCATCAATCCCACTGCCAGTGCGAAAAGAGCCAGTACGAAGTAGAAAAATAATGTCGGGTTGTGCAGGATGTCCGCCGCCCACGGGCCGAAGTGCAGCGCCTGGCGCTCGAAGCCGCGCAGCCCGTCATCGCCACCGGTAAGCGAGTTCCATCGAAAGGCGATGAAGTAGAACACCTGCCCGAAGGCGATGGTGACCATGGCGAAATACACGCCGCGGCGCCGGACGATCAAGGCACCGAGTAAGGCACCGGCAATGCCACCGAGCAACACGCCGCAAAGCAACGCCAGCGGCGTACTGTGGGTGAACAATTTCAGTGCAAGGCCGGTGCCATAGGCGCCAAGACCGAAATAGGCCGCGTGCCCGAATGACAACACCCCGGTGAATCCGAGCAGGAAGTTCAGCGACATGGCAGCGAGGCCAAGCACCAGAACCCGGGTACCCAGCGCCAGGTAGCCGCCGAACAACGGCAACCACAGTGGAATCGCCAGCAGGATCAGCCAGATCGCGATGAGTTTGAGACGCTGCGCTTTGTCGGACGTCATGTCAGCAACCCCTCTTCGCCGAGCAAGCCACGCGGTCGTATCAGCAGCACCACGGCCATCATCACGTAGATAACCGCTTCACTGGCTGAGGGCCAGAACACCGTGGTGATGCCGGAGGCGATGCCGATCAACAAACCGCCGAGCAAGGTGCCGGTCAGGCTGCCAACGCCGCCGACAATGATGGCCACGAAACTGGGCATCAACAGGGTTGCGCCCATGGTCGGCTCGAGACTCAACTGTCCGCCCGCAAGCACACCGGCGAGTCCGGCCAGAAAAATGCCGAGCGCAAAATTGAAACTTCGCAGCGCACGCACATTCACGCCGAGCGAAGACACGGTATCGAGGTCGAAGGTGCCGGCGCGGATGCGTACACCGAGGCGGGAGAATCGCAGGAACAGAAACAGGGCGCTAACCGCAATTGCCACCACGACAACCATGAACAGGCGGTATTCGGTGATGAAAAAGTATTTTTCGCTTACCGGTTGGGACAGATACTCGGGCACCGTAAACGGCAATCCGGTCGCACCCCAGACAGCGCGGGTCACATCCTCCAGAATGAAAGCGAGCCCGAAAGTCAGCAGCAGACTGTAGAGCGGGTCACGCCCGTACAGCCGGTAGATCATCAACCGTTCTACAACCAGTCCGAGTAGCGCGACGATAATCGGCGAGAGCAGCAACGCCCCCCAGAAACCAACATAGGGTGCGAGCGTGTAGGCGATGTATCCACCCAGAGCGAGAAAGCCGCCATGGGCAAAGTTGATAACACCGCTGAGGTTGAGAATGAGCGACAGGCCCAGTGCCATGAGCACGTAAAAGGCCCCGATGATGAGTCCGTTGGTGACGTTGAACAGGATAAGGTCGGTCATGACTCGCTTTCCAGGTTTGTTCCGGCTCCAATGTGTGCCAATTGGGTTGTGTCCACCGAAACGGCGCGGCCACACGGGCAAGATCGCGCGACGCAATCTGCCTTCATGCGGTGGGTGCTGTCATCAGTGATGCACGCGGTAGCGGTGTTTCTGTTCCGACCTGTTCTCAGGTATTCCAGTTGACGCTGCATCCGGTTTGCGCAACCGGACCCGCCGCCTTCTCGCCCGGAATAAGCGAATGCACGGTGAACATGTTGTCCGGATTGCCCTGGGGTTTGTGCGCTTCGCCAGCGAAGACCGTACTCATCAGCTCGTGGTCACCGGGGCGGAAAAACGCCTTGTTTGGCTGTAATGCCACTTCGGGCGGCAGCGTAAATCCTTCCAGCGCTCGCGCCAGTTTTCTGCCGCCCAGCGTTTTCTCCTGATTAGCGATCAGCGCGAACGTCTGCACGGAGGTATAACCGAACCAGTTACGCGCCGAGGGCGTCTTGCCGGTCTCTTTTTTCATCCTGGTCACGAACTCCGCGACATGCTTGTTGCCGGGCTGATCCCACCACCATTCCATCGTCCACCAGCCGATGAGCGCATCGGGCGGCACCGCGCGCAAACTTTCCAGTTCAAACAAGGTGCCACTGACCGCCATCTGGTGCTGCAGGCCGAAACCGACGAACTGTTTGAGGCTGTTGACCTGGTCACCACCGCCCATGACGTCGACCAGCACGTCCGGCCCGTAGGCCCTGGCCTTGATCAGTGAAGCGGAGTAATCAGCCGAACCCAGTGGCACCAGGTCGCCGGCATATTGGCCTCCGGCCGCCTTGAGTTTCTTGATGAAGGCATCCTGCACCGAATGGCCATAGGCATAATCAGGGGTAAGGAAATACCACTTCTTGCCAAACTTCTCGAGCAACGTGTCAGCGATGCCGTTAACGTCCATGGTGGTGGTGTTGCACACCCTGAAGACATTCCAGTGGCAGTCCTTGCCCGTAATCGCGTCGGTGTGCCCGCCGGAAACGATATGCAGCACACCTTTTTCCGACGTGACACCAGCCATAGCCAGAGCGATGCCGGAATTGACGTCACCGATGATGCAGTCGACCTTGTCGCGGTCGATCAATTTGCGCGTCTTCTGCACCCCGGTACCAACGTTATTGGCCGAGTCCTCAATCAGCAATTCCACTGGCCGGCCGAGAATACCGCCTGACTTGTTGATGTCCTTGACTGCGAGCTGGGCCCCTTCGACT
>JASFUE010000352.1:0-3188 GCA_050050435.1 Burkholderiales bacterium
TTCGCGCTGCGAATCGACGTCTACCGAAATTTCGGCTATTTCGAACCGGACGAAGCCGACGAATTAAAGAAGCGAGTGAGCCAGAAACCGACTCCCTATGCCCACAAGATTCTCAGGCGGTTTGTGGAAAGATACTTTCGTTGATACCAAGCACAATCCGACGTTTGATCTCTGGATCCTTCAGTCAGCCTCACAGCACAACGAAATAAATCACCGCACCTGCGAGACCAAGCTGCACAAGGAAAATGAGGCGCAGGAAGTATCGGGCGGGCCACTTCGGTTGCACCTGCACGGGTAATCGTTTTGATTGCAGGTAAATTGTGATCGCGCTTTGTATCGGCAGCATGATCGCGAAATAGCAGGCCGCAATCGTAATCATCAGCACCGGGCGCTGGAAGCCGGCATAGAGAGCCAGCCCGACAAATGGAGCGAAAAGGCAGTACCACCGGATAATCGCGCGGCGCACATCGACCCGGTCTCTCGCTATGAAGCCGAACTCAACCAGGTAATCCGGCAGCAGGCGCGCGCCCGCGGCAATGGCAGCGACCGTCGTTGAATAAAGGATGCAGAACGCTCCGACCCCGAACAGCCACAACGACCATGGCCCAAGCGTTTTCGTGTACATGTTGCTGAGCGCCTCGATCATGCCCTTGCCTTCGGGCTGCTCTCCCAACGCATGCAGCACACCGGCGCCCAGAAAGTAGAATGGAATGGTGGCGCAGGTCAGGATGATAAGGGTCGTCCACACATCCGTGCGCAGCACGCGCAGCCATCCATGCGCTCGCCGATACCACTCGGGAGAATCGTCGAACCGGCCGATACGCGCGGAATAGCCCTTCTCGATACACCAATAGGTGTACGCCGCAATCTCGCCACTGTTGACACCGGTGTAGCCATAAGTGGCAAGTGCCAGCACTGCAAACGCAGTAGAGAACTCGAACTTCAATCCGCTGACGACGTCCGTGGTGTGCATTGCGAATTCCGTACCCTGCATCAACACCAACCCGACAATGGTCAACACGGTGAACGTGACCACCAACACCAGCATGATCGTCTCTAACCGGAGATAACTTCCGCTTCTCAACAAGACGGACGCAACAACGGCGAGGATGGCAACCGCGGCAAGGGGATCAATTTGCGGGAACAGCAAGGCGACGGCCTGGCCCGAGCCACCGATGAGCCCGCCAAGACCGGTCAGACTCGCCAGGTACCCGATGAAGCCAAACGCCAGCGGCCAGGCAAACGGCCCTTTCGGGCCTGGAATCTTCCCGGGCACGCGATTCAATGCACGCAGATACGTATCGCCACTCAAGACCACGTAACCGGAGAGTTCCGCCTGCAGGATCGACTTGCTCCAGCAGGAAAACAGCACCCACCACAACATGCTGAAGCCCACCGCAGCGCCAAGGCTTGCCGTCAGAATAATTTCGCCCGATCCGACAATCGCGCCGGAGATAACGAGGCAGGGACCGAGGTGGCGCACCGTTGCCCGAAACGTCCGTGGCGGCTCCTCCACCGAATTTGCGGGCTGCGTGTAATGATCCGCGGAGTGTCCGATCGAGTCGCTACGTTCGAGTCCTGGGTTGTTCACGATCGCCCCGCGCCTGTGCCAGACCGTATGACGTTATCACATCGAGCTTCGAAAAACGCAAGCCAACTTTGAACCCGCAGCGCTTCTTGGTCGCGCTTGGAACAGCCCTTGACTCGAGGCTGGCTCTGTTTTTATTCAGGGGGCTCAACCACCACCGTATCGCCCACCAACACCAACTCGCAGTTGCAATCCGACAGTTTGTAATGCGCCCTCATCTGCTCACAGCCCTGTGCAGCCACTGGAATGGCACTTTCATCACTCGCCATTGAATAGGAGAAACCAAGCGCCTCGAAAATCTCGTTATCCAGAAACGCATCATCGAGCCGCGCCCAGGGTATGCAGGCCACGCCCGCCTTGTGCGGCGGAATCTTGCTGTAGTGGTATCGCCAGTGTTCCATAGAGCGGTAAAACACAGCGCCTATGCGCTGCTGCAAGTCTGGCTTGTTCACCTGTGCCTTGGAGCCATCATCGGCACCCGCAGGCGGAAGAATAAACAGGCTCCCAACCAGCATCAAAACAAACGCAGTTCTTCTGCCCTCGACACTTTTCCGCCATAGCCTGTTCATAAAGTGATCTCTCCCCGCATTTTCAAGCGGTAGTTTTTCATCACCCGGTTAGCGCGCCTTAGCAGGAGTTGAAAAACGTTACGAGCGGGCTTCAGTCGGGTGCGCCCGGAACGCAGGAACCGGAATGTACAAAGAGAGTACATGAGGATTCCGAGTACCGCGCAAGCCCGAATCAAGGCCGCGCAGTAGTTTTTCATTACCCCTGCTACACCGGAGATTGTGGATCGAACCTCGGTTTGCGCTTCTCGAGGTGCGAGGCAAGACCTTCGCGCACCTCTGGTCCGGCAAAGCCGAGCATCTCCAACGCCGTCGAGGCATCGAAGGCCGGGCCCATCATGCGGTACCAGTTGTTGAGCGCATATTTCGTCCAGCGAATCGCACTCGGCGCGCCGGCAGCCAGCCGCACGCCGATCTCGACCGCCTTGTCCTGCAGCGCGTCATCCTCGACGCAAAGCGAGACCAGACCGTATTTTTCTGCATCCTCGCCGTTCACCGGCTCGCACAGCAACAGCAGGTACTTCGCCTTGGCCATGCCGCACAGCAACGGCCAGTTGATCACCGCGCTGTCGCCCGCGGCAACACCAAGCCTGGTATGCCCGTCGATGATCTTTGCCGACTTGCCGGCAATCGAGATATCGGCAAGCAGGGCCGCGACCAGCCCGGCGCCAACCGCCACTCCATTGATGGCGGAGATGATCGGCTTGTTGCAGTTGATGATGTTGTAGACCAGGTCACGGGCTTCCTTCCACGCCTGCATGCGTGCCATCTCGTCGTTCATGTTCGACTCGATCAGGCCGAAATCACCACCGGAGGAGAACGCCTTGCCTTTGCCCGTCAGGATCACCGCGTTGATGTCGGGATCATCATCGATGTCACGCCAGATATAGGTGAACTGTTTGTGGCCTTCGGCATCGAGCGAGTTATAGGTCTTCGGCTTGTTCAGCGTAATGCGCAGCACGCGCTCGGCCGGACGGTCGAACTCGAATTGGGTGTATTTGGCATATCGGTCGTTCATCTCTCTCTCCCTGTAG
>JASFUE010000353.1:0-3175 GCA_050050435.1 Burkholderiales bacterium
GTCATCAGTTTGTTTTCCTGGCTCTCGAGTGCGCCGAGTTTTGCACTTTCCTGTGTGAATGCAATCCAGTCCGGATCTGCCTGCATCGCAGCGCGGCGCTTTTCACGGTCTCCCGCGTTTTCGTAGACCCAGATGTGCACATATTCATTCGGGTTACCGGTTTCACCGACCATGTAGGCCATGGGCATGCCCAGATGTTTGATTTGGGGTCCCTTGCCTTTGCTTTCGTACAGCGCCAGATGCTTTTTGATGGTGCCCGGCCGGCACCGGTAGGTACGAATATCAATCAGCATGATCTCCTCCTTTTTGCATTACCGTTTCGCCACCTGCGGCACGGACAAGCCTCTCCGGAGCGAACAACGTCACCGCACCGGCATGTCCGCCCACAATGACATTACTTGACGATGTCGATTAACTCGACTTCGAATATCAATGTGGCACCTGGTTTGATGTGCGGCGGTGCACCACGGTTGCCGTAAGCAACATCAGCCGGGCAAACCAGACGGGCTTTCCCGCCTACTTTTATTTCCTGCACACCCTCGGTCCAGCACTTGATCACATTGGATAATGGAAGCGTCACCGGCTCACCGCGGTCAATCGAACTGTCGAACACGAGGCCATCAGCCAATGTGCCTTTGTAGTGAACGGTGACCGTGTCTTCAGCTTTCGGCGTAGCGCCCGTGCCTTCCGTTATCGGAACGACGATCGCACCGGACTTGGTGGTGACAGCGCCCGGCTCGGCAGCCGCTTTTTCGAGCAGCGATTTTGACTCGTCGGCCTGTCGCTTGACGACGACGGCGATGCGTTCCTGCGCGAGCTCCTTGATCTTGGGCGCGTAATCTTTCATCTCGACCTTGTGCGGGCGATCGAGCGCGCCATCGGCGAGTCCGGCGCTGACGTACTTGAGCTCTTCTTCAGACAACGCAAACGCCTGCAATTGCTGGCTGACTGCGACACCGATTGCATACAGTGTTTTCTGCTCGTCGGTTTCCAGCTTCACGGCTTCTTCCTGCGCCGTGGGGGGCGTGCAGCCAACAATGAGCAGTACCAGACTGCCTAGAACTAGATATTTCATCAGGGGGCTTTCGTAAAGAAAAGGGGAGATGGTAACGCAGTTAACGGCACCGCAACCGGAAGTGGTAGGTGCGGCGAGAACCACCGGGTGACTCGCCACCCTGTCTATTGTGGCTGCCGGGTCACGCCGATCGATTCCGCAACTCGCAGCACTTCCTGGCGCTCTTCTTCGTTGAGCCTGATCACCGGCGCAATGGCCCGGCCGCAATCCACACCGAGGCGCGCCGACAGCACCGTTTTGGACACGTCCGCATGCGCAAAATACATCCATACCAGATCGACGTACTTGCGCGTCTCGTCCTGCAGCTGCTGGGCACGCGTCGCATCACCATTGGTCCATGCCTTGTACAGCGAGACATAGTGCCATGGAGCAATCGTCAGGGGCGCGTCGATCGTACCGACTGCGCCCATGGTCAGCGCCGGTAATGGAAATGCCCCGTTTCCGGAGAAACATATCAGGCCCAGGTCAGCGTATTCCCTGATGTGAGAAAAGTTCTGCGCCGAGTGCTTCAGACCCTTCAGCGTCGGAATCTCGCGCATCAGCTTTTCCATTTTTGCCGGAACGAATTCGACCTGCGTCAGTTGCGGCAGGTTGTACACGAAGAACGGCAGGCCATCCGCTGCGTCGGCCACCGCCTTGTAGTAGTCGGTGATCGAACGCCTGTTGCTCATGAAAAACAGTGGTGGCAGACAACACACCGCTGCGCATCCGGCCTTGCGCGCCGTTTTCGCAGCCCTCACCGCGCTTGCCGCGCTCATGGCGCCAACGTGCATGATCACCAGCGCCTTGCCCTTGCATTCATCGGCAGAAATTTCGGCAACAGCGTCGCGCTGCTCTTCGGTGAGGATCGGCCCTTCGCCGGTACTGCCCGCCATCCAGAATCCGCCACAGCCATGGGAAATGTTGTCTTTGAGCAGCAAGCGCAATGCTTTTTCATTGACATGGCCGTCATCGGATACTGGCGTCGGTGGCGCCGGAAACACACCTTTAAATTCGAGTTCCATGTTCTTTCAGCTTGATCAGATCGTTGTCTTCGGATGCAGCTGCACAACCGCGCGGCTGCTGTCAGAGCCCAGTTTTGATGCGCCCGAGTGCAGGCAGGGGCATCGCGCAGCATAGCCCAAGGACCGACTGCACGCCAATGGCCCGCCACGGCCTCTGAACCTTGACCTGTGTCAACCAAACAAGTGCTCGTGCGCTGGAGGATTGACTCGCTGGAGCATGCGCCACGCCGCCTTTCCAGCATGGCCGAGACCAGGATTACGGAAATGTCATGCGCTGGTCAGGTTCGTGACAGCGCACACTAACCATAATCGCGGGTGTAGCATTTTGGATTCAATGATGCGCAGTGAGTGACTATCGACTGAAATGGGGGTCGATGCGCGATTCATGAGCGTCGATCGGCACCGTCGTTACGTATAAGACAAGATGGGCATGATGCGTCGCGCGGTAGCGCAGCGGAACGTGTTGATGGGTGTAAGGATGTAGTCGAAAGGAGAGAGAAATGAGAAGACTTTTGTTAACGGCCGCAATTATGTTGCTCTACGCGATGCCTCTGGCGCAGGCACAAATGCCGAGCGAAGAAGAATGGACTCGCAACATCGAACAGTGGCAACAGCGCATGAAAACAATGCAAGAGCAAATGGCGCAGATTGCGAAAGAACAGGACCCTGAAAAACGCCGGGAGCTTTTGGCGGAACACTGGCGCACTATGGGCGCGCAGATGGACGAGATGAACATGATGGGGTCGGGGATGATGGGTCCCGGCATGATGGGACCTGGCATGATGGAACCTGGCATGATGGGCTACGGAATGGGGCCCGGAATGATGGGCGGCATGATGGGCCGCGGCATGATGGGCGGCATGATGGGCCGCGGCATGATGGGCCCGGGCATGATGGGTTACGGAATGGGACCCGGCATGATGGGTTACGGAATGGGACCCGGCATGATGGGTCCGGGGATGATGGGTTACGGAATGGGACCCGGCATGATGGGTCCGGGCATGATGGGTTACGGCATGGGGCCCGGAATGATGGGCGCCATGATGGGGCATCACATGATGGGCCCGGGCATGATGGGTTACGGAACGTGTCCCGG
>JASFUE010000354.1:0-3156 GCA_050050435.1 Burkholderiales bacterium
AGTTTGTCGATCCGGTTGATGACTTTCGCCGGGTTTGCCGTGGCGAGTGTGACTACGTGTTCCAGTGAAAATCCCAGGTTGATGAATTTGCTCATTACCCAGGGCAGGTAAGGCATGCCCGGCGTGTTGCCGCTGAGCGCATGAATGTCACTGCCGATGGTGTCCGGTATGAGACCTTGCTCAATCGCCGGTTCAGCCACCGTGTAGTCGAAACTGCCACCACCGTGGCCCACATCGATGATGACGCCACGGCGTTTCGCTTCCAGTGCCGCGGGCAGCACTTTGCCGTCCTGCACTACGTTATTGCCTGCACCACTATAGGTATGTGTTAGCACATCACCCGGGCGAAGCATGTCGAGCAGGTCAGACAAGTTGCCGGGTGCGTCACCGATATGGCACATCACACGCGCGCCGTTACCTGCGATCTCGGCTGCACGAATGGCCCGGCGCAGCGGTTCGAGCCCGTTTGAACCCACCACATTGCGCGAAATACGCACTTTGATTCCGAGTGCGACATCGCTGTTCTCCGCCAGACACTTTGCAGCTGCATCGACGTCGACGTAGTCGATGTTCAGTTCCTCTCCGACCGGAAACCCGGCCAGCCCGATTCGAGAGATATGTATGAAGGCAAACATCCGGCTGTGCGCAGCCGCCATCACGTAATGTCTGAACGCGCCAAAATTGTTTGCACCCGCATCACCCGCTGAAACATAGGTTGCGGTCGCGGTATAGGGCGCAAGTTCGTCAGCAGGCAGTCCCAACGCGGAACCGAGGGGATAGACATGCGTGTGCATATCGATCAGCCCCGGTGTGACGATCTTGCCTTTCGCGTCCAGAATGTGACGTGCCGTCGAGTCCGGAATCGATGGGGCGACCTTCACGATTTTTCCCCAGCGAATACCGATGTCGTAGCGTCCGCTCAGCTTCTGGCTCGGGTCGATTACATCGCCGCCACGGATGATCAGGTCAAGCGCGCCATCATCCGCAGCCCACAGCGCTGATGGTACCAAAGTGGCACCACCCAGAACCGACGTTTTTCGCAGAAAGTTGCGTCTGTTGAAATCAATCATGAATCCTCCGTGCAAGCAAGCCGATTGCATACAGTGTAGCGGTACGAGCTAGGCCTGTCTTTATTGCAAACAAACGTCGCACGCAATAATGACGCACCGGTGCTGTCGATCTGTAGGTCAAAAGTAACCCGGGAAGGGGTAAGCTTTCATAAACGGCCCGCTGCGTGAGTTCGTCCTGAGGTCCCAAGGCCTCTGGGAGCCGGTCAGGTACGGAGGCTGTGGCAGGTCTGTCGCTGGATCCTTTTTGTCGGGGAGCGCTGAATGGATATCGAAATCCGCCTCGCGCGTCTACAGTTGCAAACGACCAGCCTGATTGTGTCGGGAGTTTGGCGATTACAATGAGCGCGCCCAAGTTTGCCAAACTCACTCGGCCGCGTTTGCATAAGGCGGTGCCTCGCGAGCGGCTGTTCGCGCAACTCGATGGAGCCCGCGATCACAAAGCCGCGATTTGTGTCGTAGGGCCGCCAGGCGCAGGCAAGACCACCCTCGTTGCAAGCTGGTTGGATGATCGTGAGCATGAAGGCATCTGGTATCAGGTCGACCCGGGTGACGCCGATCTGGCAACATTCTTTTACTACCTCAGCGAAGCGGCGAAACCCTATCGTCGGAAGAATCAGTCGCCGCTTCCACTGTTGACGCCCGAGTATTTACAGGACGTTGAAGGATTTTCCAGACGTTTCTTCCGGGTGTTGTTCTCGCGCTTGCCCGACGGTGCCACGTTGGTTCTCGACAACTATCAGGAAGTCGAAGCAAATCATCGTTTCCATGAAATTGTCTCCGCCGCCGTAAATGAAATTCCGCCACAGCGGACGTTACTGGCAATCAGTCGGCGTGATCCGCCGAATTGTTACGCTCGACTGATCGCGAACGGTAATGTCGCTTTCCTCGAGTGGAATGACTTGCGGCTGACATTGACCGAGGCCCGGGACATTATTGCAACGAGAATTCCCGATCTGGAAACGGGAGAAGTTGGATTATTGTTCCAACATTGTGACGGTTGGGCGGCGGGGCTGACCTTGATGCTCGACCGTTACACACATGGGGATGATCAAAAGAGTTCGATGAAGGATCGGGCCGATGTTATGCCCGACCATGGCACAACTTTCGGATATTTCGCTGCGCAAGTGTTTGAACGCTTGCCCGAATCAACGCGAAAATTCTTGCTGGAGACCGCCGTCCTCCCACAAGTGCCGGTTTCTCTGGCCGCGGATCTAACCGGCAATTCTACTTCGGCAGAGATTCTCGAAGACCTTTACCGGCGCCACTTGTTCACACACAGGCGCGCGGGGTCAGAGCCAATCTACTGGTACCACGCGCTGTTTCGTGAATTTCTCAATGCGAAGTCTGCCGAATTGATCGAGGAAGCCGAGATTCGTGAAACTCGACGTCGTGCAGCCCGGTTGCTCGAAGCGCGACAGGATATTGATGACGCGTTCCAGTTATTTCATGACACGCGCGACTGGTCCGCCGCTCGGCGCCTGATAGAACGTCACGCCGAGACATTGCTCGGCCAAGGCAGAGGAAGCGTCTTGCGCGACTGGATACTGGCACTACCCGACGGCGTCGTCGAAGACTCGCCGTGGCTGCGCTACTGGCTTGGGACATCACTGATTGCCATCGATCAGAAGCAGGCGCGTAACCACCTCGAGCGCGCTTTTGGACTATTTGCGGCGTCTGTCGATGACGTGGGGCAGGCGCTCGCGGCCGCCGGTGTGATCGAGAGTTATTTTTTTGAGTGGTCGGATTTCAGGCCGATGCGCCGTTGGGTCGACACACTTGAGCCGCTCCTGGAACGGGCTCGTTTCTCCGGGAGCCCTGCAATCGAGCGGCGTATCTACAATAGCCTGCTGCTCGGAATGCTCTACGCAGCGCCGGGCCATCGTATGCTCCCTCAGATTGTTGAACGCGTCACTGAAATGCTCGACGAAGACATGGATGTGAACAGCAAAGTGTCAATTGCCCACAGCTTGCTTAGCTACGGCAACATTGCCTGCGACATTAAATGCGCAAAAATTGCAATCGCGCGGGCGGAGCCACTGCTTGATCATCCTGACCTGACAGCCTTCAACCGTGTATGGTGGTACGT
>JASFUE010000355.1:0-3137 GCA_050050435.1 Burkholderiales bacterium
AAGACGATTACAGGCGAACATGACGACGAGCAAAAAGAGCGGATCACCCGTTATCATCAAGCATAAGCGCCCGGAAGGTAATCCGCGGGTGCTGCTGGTCAAGACAACGTCGCTCGGCGATGTCATCCACAATCTTCCGGTGGCCAGTGACCTGCGGCATCACTTTCCGAACGCCGATATCCACTGGCTGGTGGAAGAACAGTATGTCCCTGTCGTCGAAATGCATGGCGGCGTCGATCGCATCATTCCGGTCGCGGTGCGCCGCTGGCGCAAGGGACTTCTTTCGGCTGGCAACTGGCGCGAATTTCTGGCTGTTCGCCGCGCCCTGCGCCAGGTTCGATATAACGCCATCATCGATACCCAGGGATTGCTCAAGAGTGCCGTTTTTACTCATTTTGCCAACGGCCCGGTTCACGGCTTCGGCAGGCGCACGGCGCGCGAACCACTGGCCTCGCGTTTCTATGACGCGCGCTATGAATACCCACCCGAGATGCACGCAATCGACCGTTACCGCGCGCTCGCGGCGCGTGCGTTGTCCTACCAGCTCGACGATTTCATCGATTACGGCATCGCACCGACGGTGCCCAACCCGCATCTGATCGACGGCCCTTATTGCGTCCTGCTTCATTCCACGGCGAGAGCGGAGAAGCTCTGGAAAGAACAAAACTGGCTGGATCTGATCAACCGCCTCAATGCCGCCGGGCTTGGTTGCGTCCTGCCGTGGGGAAATGACGCCGAATTGCGGCGCAGCGACCGTCTCGCCGTACGCGGCGGGCGCACGCTCACAGCGCCAAAACTGTCACTCGATCAATTATCCGCGCTGATTGCCGACGCCGCCCTGGTTGTCGGCGTCGACACCGGATTGATGCATCTCGCGGCCGCCCTGTCGCGTCCGGTTGTCGGCATTTACTGCAATTCCAGTCCGGGCAACACCGGCCCCAAAGGGCCGGGACCAACCCGCTATTGTGGTGGCATGGGCCGTGCGCCCGGCGTTGAAGAGGTCATCAGCGCCATCCGTGAAGTCAAACCCGGGCTGTTGTGACCTACACGCTTTACCGGCTGCTGCTCTGGTTGCTGGTGCCCCTGGTCCTGTTACGACTGTTGATCCGCTCGCGGCGTCAGCCAGCTTACCTGCACAATGTTGCCGAGCGTTTCGGGTTCTACAAGAAAAAACCCGCACGACCAGTGATCTGGATTCACGCCGTCTCGGTGGGTGAGACACGTGCCGCAGAACCGCTGATCACCGAGTTGATCGAGCGCCATCCCGACAAGCAGATCCTGCTCACCAACATGACGCCGACCGGCCGCGAGACTTCGGAAAAATTGTTCGGCGAGCGGGTAATGCGCTGCTACCTGCCCTACGATCTGACGCCAGCGGTAAACCGTTTCCTGCGCCACTTCAACCCCGTGAACGCGTTGGTGATGGAAACCGAACTGTGGCCGACTCTGGTCACCCGCTGCTTCCGGCGCGGCAAAGCAATACAGCTGGTCAACGCGCGACTGTCGGAGCGGTCAGCACGGCGCTATGCGCGTTTTGGAAGCCTGTCGCGCCGCATGCTCGGCCAACTCGAGATCATCTGTGCCCAGACCGAGCGCGACGCGGCGCGCTTTCACCAACTGGGTGCATCACGCGTGCAAGTCACGGGAAATCTCAAGTTCGATCGTGCGGTACCGCAAGACCAACTCGCACTCGGTGCACAACTGAGGCAGACATTCGGCAGGCAACGGCATGTATTCCTGGCCGCGAGCACCCGCGATGGCGAGGAAGCACTCCTGCTCGACGCCATTTCCGGGATCAGCGATCCCGCCTTGCTGACGGTCATCGTGCCGCGGCATCCGCAGCGATTCGATACGGTTGCGCAGTTGCTAGTCGAGGCAGGTATGCAATTTCAGCGGCGCAGTGAAAACGGGCCGGTCGATCCGGCCACGCGTGTCGTACTTGGAGACTCGATGGGCGAAATGTATGCCTATTACGCAGCCTGCGACATCGCCTTTGTCGGCGGCAGTCTGCTACCACTGGGCGGACAGAATCTGCTCGAGGCATGCGCTGTGGGCAAACCTGCCATCGTCGGGCCGCACACGTTCAATTTTGAAGAAGCCACCGAACAGGCCATCGAGGCTGGCGCTGCATACCGGGTCGAGGACGCGGCCATGCTGGCAACCACCGTCGCTGATTTGCTGGCGCAACCGGCCCGGGCGACCCGGATCGGCGAAGCAGGCCTCAGGTTCATGCAGCAGCACCGCGGCGCAACGCAGCGAACGCTCGACGCCCTTGGCCTGTAGCCAGCAGGCACTCGACAGCGAGCCTCAATCCTCGCGACAGTAAGACGCGTCCTCGGTCACGATTACATCGACACGCCGATCGTGCAACTCCATGGGGAGTTCGTCGATGACTTGCAGGCTGAAAGCGGCTGCCACCTTTATTGCATCGCGACGCAGTCGACCGATCGCGCCATCGTAATAGCCGCCCCCGTAACCCAGGCGTTCGCAGCGTGCAGTGAAGGCCACGCCCGGCACCAGCATGAAATCGATTTCTTGCGCGTCGACCCTGTCGCACCGTGCCGGATCGGGTTCCGGAATTCCCCACTGACCCGGCACCAGTGATACCGCGGGGTCAGTCACGGAGAAGAAATCGATGCGCTTGTGCTCACGGTCGACACGCGGCAACAGCAGGTGCGCACCGTTGCTCAGTACGGCCTCAATCAGTGCACTGCTGTCGAACTCGGTGCCGAAGGATGCGTACGCCGCGACCGTGCTTGCGTCGCCAAAGACCGCGAGGCCGGCGATACGTGCGGTGATCTCCTGCGACTTCTGCGCGCGTTCGGCATCGCTCAGCGCATCGCGCAATGCAAGGATACGGCGACGGACTGCTTTCTTCGCGGCAATGACACCGTCATCGGTCATCGTGAACGATACATTGCCGCACCTTCTAGTTCCCGCTCTAGTTCCCGCTCGATTGGGTATCAAGCAGGTTGTTGATGTTCAGCAAGTCCGCCTCGACCAGCCGACCCACCGAGGCTTGCAGGCGCAGCTGGCTGAGCAGCGTGTTGTACACCGATTGCGCCAGGTCCAAGCGCGCGAGCGAGAGCTGGCCTTCGGCATTGAGTACGTCAACCTGGGTGCGTACCCCCACTTCC
>JASFUE010000356.1:0-3122 GCA_050050435.1 Burkholderiales bacterium
GGCCATTCAACCGTACTGCCGAGAGACGTACAGCTCGCAACACGTTTGACCCGGAGCATTTCACTGAATATTCCGGTGGTATCGGCTGCCATGGACACGGTGACCGAAGCACCCCTGGCGATTGCCATCGCCCAGGAGGGCGGCATCGGCATCGTGCACAAGAACATGCCGATCGCGGCACAGGCCGCGCAGGTGGCCAAGGTCAAGCGATTCGAAAGCGGAGTCGTGAAGGACCCGATCACGATCGCCCCGAACATGACGGTAAGGGATGTGCTGAGCCTGATACGCCAGCACCGCATTTCCGGCCTTCCGGTGGTCGAGGACGGCAAGAAAGTGGTCGGAATCGTTACAAACCGCGATCTGCGATTCGAGTCCAACCTGGATCAGCCGGTCGTCAACATCATGACGCCGAAGGCGAACCTGGTTACGGTTCCGGAAACAGCCACCAATGACGAGGCAATGGGCCTGATGCACAAGCACCGGCTCGAACGCGTGCTGGTGGTAAATGACCGTTTTGAGCTCAAAGGGCTGATAACGGTCAAGGACATTTTGATGTCCTCCGAACACCCCCACGCGGCAAAAGATGCCCAGGGCAGCCTGCGGGTGGGCGCAGCCGTCGGTGTCGGGGAAGGTACCAGCGAACGCGTAGAAGCACTGGTGGCGGCCGGCACGGACGTGATTATCGTGGACACGGCGCACGGACATGCCCAGGGCGTGATCGACCGGGTGCGCTGGATCAAGCGGACATATCCCCAGGTCGAAGTCATCGGGGGCAACATTGCAACTGCGGACGGCGCCAGGGCGCTGGTCGACGAAGGTGCTGATGCAGTTAAAGTCGGAATCGGGCCCGGCTCGATCTGCACCACGCGGATTGTCGCCGGCGTTGGTGTGCCGCAAATCACCGCCATTGAAAATGTCGCCAACGCGTTACGCGAGCTGGACGTGCCCCTGATTGCAGATGGCGGTATCCGTTACTCCGGTGACGTTGCCAAGGCGCTGGCTGCCGGCGCGCACACCGTCATGCTGGGCAGTCTGTTTGCCGGTACCGAAGAGTCGCCGGGGGAGATCGAACTGTTCCAGGGCCGGTCCTACAAGTCATACCGGGGAATGGGTTCGTTGTCGGCCATGCAGCAGGGGTCGAGCGATCGCTATTTTCAGGACAGCAGCGACGCAGCGGCAGCGGAGAAGCTGGTGCCAGAAGGCGTTGAAGGGCGGGTGCCCTACAAGGGGAGTGTGGTGGCGGTCGTCCATCAGTTGATGGGCGGGTTGCGCTCCGCGATGGGTTATGTCGGCTGCGGGACCGTTGCACAGATGCAAGAGCGCGCCGAGTTCGTGGAAATTTCGCCGGCAGGCATTCGCGAGTCGCACGTGCATGACGTCCAGATCGTCAAGGAAGCGCCGAATTACCGCGTCGAATAATGCGAAAGCGGCTCAAGCCATCACTTGCATGAGCCGTTTCAGTCGAATCCATCATTTCTCAGGCTTTTCCCGGACCTCGTCAGATGCATACTGACAAGATACTTGTTCTTGATTTCGGTTCCCAATACACCCAGCTGATTGCACGCCGCGTACGTGAACTCGGCGTTTATTGCGAGCTGCATCCGCACGATGTCAGCGACCAGTTTCTGGATGAATACGCCCCGCGCGGAATCATCTTGTCCGGCGGCCCGGCGTCGGTATACGAAGGGGATACGCCGCGCGTTGAGCAAAAAGTGCTGGAGCTCGGTGTGCCGGTGCTGGGTATCTGTTATGGCATGCAGGCGATTGCGGCTCAGCTCGATGGCGAGGTCGAAAACGCGAAAAGCCGCGAGTTCGGCTACGCCGAAATTCGCGCACGCGGCCATTCAAACCTGTTCGAAGGTATCGAGGACCGTCGTAACGCCGAAGGACACGGACTTCTCGATGTGTGGATGAGCCACGGCGACAAGGTCACGCGCCTGCCTGATGGCTTCAAGGTCATAGCCTCGAATGCGGCCACGCCCATTGCCGCCATGGCAGACGAGCGGCGACGACTCTACGGATTGCAGTTTCATCCGGAAGTTACCCATACGCTGCAGGGTAAAGCCATTCTCGAGCGTTTCGTGCGCACGATTTGCGGCCTCGATGCGAACTGGACGATGCCGGCCTACGTCGATGAAGCGGTCGGTTTCATCCGTTCGGAGGTAGGCAGTGACGAGGTAATTCTGGGACTGTCCGGCGGTGTCGATTCATCGGTGGCGGCGGCGCTGATCCACAAGGCGATCGGCGACCAACTCACCTGCGTGTTTGTCGATACCGGGCTGCTTCGCTTGAATGAAGCCGCGCAGGTGATGGAGACTTTCGGCAGGAATCTCGGCGTGCGCGTGATTCATGTCGATGCCACCGATCGATTTATGTCGGCATTGAAAGGCGAGGCCGATCCGGAGGCGAAGCGCAAAATCATCGGCCGTGAATTCATTGAAGTGTTCCAGGCCGAAGCCGAAAAACGCCCCAACGCCAAATGGCTTGCCCAGGGAACGATCTACCCGGACGTGATCGAGTCTGCTGGTGCCAAGACCAAGAAAGCCAAAACCATCAAATCGCATCACAACGTCGGGGGGTTGCCGGAAACACTGCACCTGAAGCTGCTAGAACCGCTGCGCGAACTGTTCAAGGATGAAGTGCGCGAGCTCGGGATTGCGCTGGGATTGCCGCATGACATGGTCTACCGTCATCCATTCCCGGGACCGGGGCTGGGCGTACGCATTCTTGGCGAAGTCAAACGTGAATATGCCGACTTGTTGCGTGAGGCCGATGCCATCTACATCGAAGAACTGCGCGTTGCCGGCATGTACGAAAAAACCGCTCAGGCTTTCGCTGTTTTTCTGCCAGTTAAATCAGTCGGCGTAATGGGCGACGGACGGACCTACGAATACGTTGTCGCGCTGCGTGCAGTCGAGACGACCGACTTCATGACCGCGCACTGGGCACACTTGCCGCACGAACTGCTCTCGCGCATCTCCAATCGCATCATCAACGAAGTGCGCGGCATCAACCGCGTCGTCTACGACATCTCCAGCAAGCCCCCCGCGACGATTGAGTGGGAGTAAAGGAGCGTAGGGCGGAAGAGGGGCCCCATGCGTAGCATGGGGATCTGACCCCGG
>JASFUE010000357.1:0-3121 GCA_050050435.1 Burkholderiales bacterium
CCGTAACCCACGTAGGCGACATAGTTCACGATATCCGGATCGTCCTGGAGTGCTTCTTCCAGCCGCCGCGTCTGGTCTTCGGTCGCCTCGAAAGAGGCTCCCTGCGGCAACCACAAGTCAATCATCAGTTCCGGCCGATTCGACGACGGGAAAAACTGGTTCTGCACGAACTGGAAACCATATATGGACAACGCAAAGGCGGCGGCCGTCAAGCCGATCACGGTCTTGCGCCGAATCACGCACCAGGTCACCAACGAGCGGAAATACCGGTAAAACGGTTTCTGGTAAACATCGATTTCGCGGCCTTCGTTCGCCTTGTAATCGGGGAGCAGCTTGAACCCCAGATAAGGGGTAAAGACAACGGCGACGACCCAGGAAACCAGCAGCGCGATGGTGACGACCGCGAAGATCGAAAACGTGTACTCTCCGGCCGAAGATTTCGCGAAGCCCACGGGCAAAAACCCGGCCGCGGTTATCAGCGTGCCTGTAAGCATCGGAAACGCAGTCGATGTGTAGATAAAACTCGCCGCACGCACGCGCTCCCAGCCCTGCTCCATTTTTGTCGACATCATCTCGACCGCGATGATCGCGTCATCAACCAGCAAACCCAGTGCAATGATCAGCGCGCCGAGAGAAATGCGCTGAAAGTCGATGCCGTAAAGCATCATCATCAGAAAGGTTACGGCAAGCACCAGAGGAATCGACAGCGCCACCACCAGGCCAGTGCGAAACCCGAGACTGAAAAAACTGACCGCCAGCACGATGATGATGGCTTCGGACAGCGTCTTCATGAATTCCCTGACCGAGCGCGCTACCACCTGGGGCTGGTTCGCGTACTGATGTATCTCGACACCCACGGGCAAACTGGCACCCATGCGTTCGAGCGTCGTTTCGAGATTCCTGCCGAGTTCCAGGATGTCGCCGCCCTTGACCATCGAAACCGCCAGCACGATGGCATCGTGGCCCATATATCGTACTTTCGTCTGCGGCGGGTCGGTGTAACCACGATATACGCGGGCAATATCCCCTAGCCTGAACAGTCTGTCGTTGGCCTCGATGCCGATTTCCCGGATGCTTTCGACCGATTCAAAACTGCCGGACACGCGCAGATAGAAACGGTCCGAGCTGGTATCGATTTTCCCGGCTGGTGTCATTGCGTTCTGCTCCTGCAGAATCGCGGTGATTTGTCCCGGGCTCACCCCCAGCGTCGAGAGCTTGCGATGTGAAAACTCGACATAGATCTTCTCGGCCTGCGCGCCGAGGATATCTGCTTTGGCCACGTCGGGAACACGAAGCAGTTCGTTTCGTACCGCCTCGACGTAATCCTTCAGTTCCGCAAAGCTGTAACCATCGGCAGTGAACGCATAGAGATTGCCAAACACGTCGCCGAATTCATCGTTGAAGTAGGGTCCGAGCACGCCTTCCGGCATGGTGTGCCGGATATCGGATACCTTCTTGCGAACCTGATACCACACGTCCTGCACCGCCGATGGAGGCGTCGAGTCCTTGAGCAACACCAGGATGGTGGATTCGCCATTGCGCGAAAAGCTGCGCAGATGATCGAGATAAGGCGTTTCCTGCAACTTCTTTTCGAGCCGTTCTGTGACCTGCTCTTCCATTTCCAGCGGGGACGCGCCGGGCCAGACCGTGCGTACCACCATCACCTTGAACGTGAAATCCGGATCTTCCGCCTGCCCGAGATTGAAGTAGGCGTAGATGC
Organism: Burkholderiales bacterium; assembly: GCA_050050435.1. GTDB lineage: Bacteria > Pseudomonadota > Gammaproteobacteria > Burkholderiales > Eutrophovitaceae > SG8-40. The sequence goes on from JASFUE010000357.1 coordinate 1,721, forward strand.
CAGATGCCGCCAGCGCCAGCATGAAAAACAGCACCAGCGGCTGATGCGCCAGCGCCCATTCGGACAAATTGAATCGGTTCACCGTTCAACCGCGTTAAGCACGCGGACTTTCTCACCCTCGAACAGCTTGTGCACACCAGCCCGTACCACGATGTCGCCATCGACCAGGTCGCCGTTTACGGCCACCTGGTCTTCATAAAAGCGCGCGACCTTGACGGGAACAGCGGAGACGACGCCTGTTTGCGCATTGACGCGCCATACAGCGGCATGGTCGCTTTGCTGAAACAACGCGGTGGCCGGCAACTCGAACGCCTTGCCGTGCCCGATCCCGCGAAAATAGACATTGGCCGTCATGCCCAGCTTGACTTCATTGCCCGCACCCTCGATCGCAATACGAACAGCATAGGTGCGGGTAACCGGATCGGCCACCGGGCTGACTTCGCGCACCGTGCCATGATATTTCCTGCCCGGATTCGCCCACAAGGTCATTTCTATGTCAGTCGCATCTTTCAGTTCCCCGAGCCGGTTTTCCGGAATGCTGATGGCCACTTCCTTATCTGCCGTGCGCGCCACGGTCATCACCGTTTGCCCGGCTGCGACCACCTGTCCGACTTCAGCCTCTACCGCTGTCACGACTCCGGGATGGTCGGCACGCAATCTCGTGTACTCGGCCTGATTGTCCACAACGGCCAGTTCCGCCCGCACCTGTTCGAGTTCGGCTTTCGCCACATTGAACTCCGTGCGGTGCCGGTCCATTTCCGCGCGACTGATGAATTTCTGCTCGTAAAGATCAGAATAGCGCTCGAGATCGCCTTTGGCCTGCTTATAAGCGGCTTCGGCTGCGGCAAGACGTGAGCGCACCGCCTTCGAATTGAGCTTCTGGTCCTCCGGATCCAGCCTCGCCAGCACGTCCCCGCTGTTTACCAGGTCGCCAACGTCAACGAGTCGTTCCACGATCTTGCCACCGATACGAAAGCCCAGTGCGGATTCGTAACGTGGCTTGATCTCGCCGGAATACGCAATCTCCCCGCTACTGGATTGCGAGCTGACTCGCACTACATTCACCGCACGCAAGGGTTCCGGTTCGGTTTGCTCCCGCGAACACCCGGTGGCGGCCGTCAGAGCCAACACAAACACCAGCCACGCTGGCAGCGAGCGCATCTTTAGACAGGGGAGCTTCACAGGCACGTTATCTGAACAAAGCGAGGCGCTCGCACATGGAAGACACCCCGGGGAGAAAAGAACTCGCCCGGGGTGAGACTGCGTAATCTAGTTCCCGCTCGATTGGGTATCAAGCAGGTTGTTGATGTTCAGCAAGTCCGCCTCGACCAGCCGACCCACCGAGGCTTGCAGGCGCAGCTGGCTGAGCAGCGTGTTGTACACCGATTGCGCCAGGTCCAG
>JASFUE010000358.1:0-3116 GCA_050050435.1 Burkholderiales bacterium
TCAGGATCTTCGACTTGTCGCTGCCAGCTTCCTTCAGGTACGTGTCGATCTTGTCGAGAATCTGGCCGGTCTGTCCGCCGACATCAGTATTGGTGTCGTCAGCAACGATGCCCGCCGTATACACCGAGTTGCCGTGTATTACGACCTGTGACATGCGCGGGCCGGTGTGAAGTCGTTTGATGCTCATATCGCCTGTTTCCTTTCGATTGCGTTTGAGTTGGTTATTCCATACAAAACTCGCGCTGCTGGCCAAGCCGTAGAAACAGGCCAGTCGCTGTCCGTGCGTGAACGTCCTGCAGCAAACTTAACCTGCAGCGTTGTGTGCGTTGCGCATGGTGACCATTTCCTCCGCACCGGTCGGGTGGATGGCTACAGTGTCGTCAAAATCCTTCTTGGTCGCGCCCATGCGTACCGCGACTGCGAACCCCTGCATCATTTCATCGACACCGAGGCCAATGGCGTGACACCCCACGATGTGCTCGTCAGGCCCGGTGACAACCAGTTTCATCGTACATGTCGGCTTGCGTTCGGTGAAAGCGTAGTACATCGGTGTAAAGCGTGATTCGTATACCTTCACATTGTCGGCGCCGAACTGTTCGACGGCCTGCGCTTCCGAAAGGCCGACGGTGCCGATGGGCGGGTGGCTGAAGATGACGGTGGGAATGTTTTCGTAGACAAGATGGCGATCGGCCTGGCCGCCAAACAAGCGATCGGCAAGGCGGCGCCCGGCTGCAATGGCAACCGGTGTGAGCTCGAACTTGCCTGTGACGTCACCGATCGCGTATACGCCTTGCACTGCGGTTTGCTGCAGCCGGTCCACTGCGATGGTACCGTCCTCATTCAATACCAGCCCCGAGGCCTCGATGCCGACGCGATCGGTGTTGGGGGTGCGCCCGATAGCCCAGATCAGTGTATCCAGCCCTTCGCACACGTCGCCATTGCCAAATTCCACACGCAGCCCGCTCTGCGTTTTCTGAACGTCCATGATTGTTACGTGCTTGATGAAGCGCACGCCATCGGCTTGCATCTGCTTCATCAATTCCTCACGCATGGTGTTGTCGAATTCGCGCAGGACGTGATCGCGGCGCAGGGCGATGGTGACCTCGGAGCCAAGCGCGCGAAGCAGGCCGGCAAATTCCACCGAGACGTAGCCGGCGCCAACCATCATGACGTTTTTTGGTTGTTCCTTGAGTTCGAAGAAACCGTCTGATGTAATTCCCAGACCGGCGCCGGGAATTTCAGGAAGAATCGGGCGTCCCCCGACCGCTATTACGATGTGTTCGGCGCTGTAACGCCAGCCGTCGGCTTCGACCACGTGCGGTTCGACAAAGCGCGCGCGCGCGTTGATTACTTCCACATTGTTGTTGCCAAGGCCGCGCTCGTAAATGCCGTTGAGCCGCTCGATGTAATGATCGCGGCGCGTCTTAAGCCGTGCCCAGTCCAATGCGCCGGTGTGTGCTGGAAAGCCGTAATCGGCAGCATCGTGCACGGCTTCATTCAGGGAAGCTGCGGTCCACATGATTTTTTTCGGCACGCAGCCGACATTCACACAGGTGCCGCCCATGCGCCCGGCTTCGAAGAGGGCCACTCTGGCGCCATACGATGCGGCGCGGTTGGCAGTGGCAACGCCAGCGCTTCCGCCACCTATGACAAGCAAGTCGAATTGCTTCATGTTCCGTCTGTCCGTTGCTGATTGTTGCCTGGCCACCGTCTGCGCATGAGTCCCGGTACGCGGCAGCCGGCCATGATAAGGCCAGCAAGTATAAACGCATCCAATCCGCGGGGCGCTGTAGCGGCCCGGTTTGGCGGGAGGTCGACACCGCGCGCGGTGCCGGGCTATAGTCTGCTGCTTCAGCGGGAGCAAACCAGACAGAAAGCAGGGGGGAGATGAAGACGATTTTGTTATTTGACGTGAACGAGTCGCTCCTGGACCTGCGCTCACTCGGACCGCATTTCGAGCGCGTGTTTGGCGACGCAGATATTCTCGCGGAATGGTTCGGTCAGGTATTGCGCACCGCAATGCTCACAGTCATTACCGGCCAGTACAGCGATTTCGCGGCGGTCGGGCGCAGCGCACTCGATATGACGGCGCAGCGTCACGGTATTTCTGTCAGCGATGATGACCGTGTGCAAATCGTCGGCGGGATGAAATCACTTCCTCCGCACCCTGATGTCTTGCCCGCGTTCGAGAAGTTGCAGGCGGCGGGTTACCGGATGGCCTCATTGACCAACTCGCCACCGGCGGTCGCGAAAGCGCAGCTGGAGAATGCGGGGCTGGCAACATTTCTCGAAAAGTTGATTTCGGTGGACGAGGTCAAAAGCCTCAAGCCGGCAGCGAAGGTGTACCACCACGGCGCAGGCGTCATGGGTGTGGCACCGGAGCAGGTGCGGTTGATTGCGGCGCATTCGTGGGATGTGGCGGGGGCGATGGCAGCGGGATGCAAGGCGGCTTTCATTGCCAGGCCCGGCATGGTGCTCAATCCGTTATTCCAGGCGCCGGACATCGTTGGCGCCGATTTGCTCGAAGTGGCACAACGGCTGATCGAGGCCGAAAGCTGATTTCTCCGGCCGGTGTCGGCGAGGCGCCACTGTACCAACGAGTGCGCCAGACGAGATGCCGGTTGATTCGCGTCATCACTTGAAATCGGGAATCGCAACAAGGGGCATTGAATGACTGAACGCTATTCCAGGGTTGCCGCCGGCGCTGACAGCATGCGCGAATGGCTGTGGGAAAGTCTGGGCAGACAACAGCATCCTTGGCGCGGTTTTGGACGCGGCGCGGGTTCGCGGGTCTTGTGCGAGGAGGCCAGATGACGATCCGATTATATGATCTGGCTGGTGCCGATCCCGAACTTCGATTCTCTCCCTATTGCTGGCGCGTCAAGATGGCGTTGGCGCACAAGCGCCTGACATGGGAGAACATTCCGTGGCACTTCACCGACAAGGATAAATTGCCCCGGCCCAATGCCGGCACAGTGCCGGTGCTGGTCGACGCCGAAAACGTCGTCAGTGATTCCTGGACCATTGCCGAATATCTTGACCGGCATTATCCGGACAAGCCGCTGTTTGCATGTGAGCAGGCGCGGGCGACGTCCTTGCTGATCAAGTTCTGGATG
>JASFUE010000359.1:0-3104 GCA_050050435.1 Burkholderiales bacterium
TGTCGTATTTCGACAGACCTTCGGCAGCCAGATGCGCGAGACAGTCATCGGGTTCGATGGCACCGATCACGGCAAGACAGACTTTTTCGCCGAGGCGCTCATCGGCCACCGGAAACGCAGCCGCTTTCTCGATCGCGGTATGACGTACGGCGAGTGCTTCGATCTGCGCCGGATAGATGTTGTGTCCGCCACGGATGATGAGATCTTTCAGGCGCCCTTCGATCTTCAGGTTGCCTTGCGCATCCAGTGATCCAAGATCGCCCGACAGAAACCAGCCGCTGTCGTTGAAACTGGCGGCTGTGGCTTCCTGGTTGCCATAGTAGCCAAGCATCAGCGCGCCGCCGCGCCCGCCGATCTGACCCGTCTCGCCCGGTGCGACTTCGACATTGCTGTCAGCGGGATCGAAGATGCGCACTTCGTACGCGCGCCCGCCGCGCCCGCAAGTACCGACAATCACGTCGAATGCATCGTCGCGACTGGTGAACTGATGCGAAGAATTTTCCGTCATCCCGTATACGTTTTGTGGGGTGATTCCCAATTTGACGAAGGCCTCGGCAACACTGGGTGGAATCGGTGCGCCGGCCATGTAGAACACGTCGACGTTGCCGAAGCGTTTTTCGCCGCTGTCGCGAAACTGCGAAAGTACATCCATGGCATGGGTCGGCACGCCCATCACATAGGTTGCGCCAGTTTCGACGATCCACTGATACTGGTTCATTCCGGCGGGTGCGTCCGCCAGAAAAAACGCGCAACCGCTGAGCAGCCACTGGCTGACACCGACCCAGGCGATGTGGTGCGACACCGGGCTCAGGCTGAGCAATCGCGTGCGCGCGTCGATTTGCCAGCACTCGACCATGTCGCGCGCATTCGCCAGGATGGTATTGCACGAGTGCATGACACACTTGGGCGTACCAGTGGTGCCGGAGGTAAACGCCAGGTAACTGACCAGGTCCGGATTGTCGACGGCTGGTGACAACGTTTTCTCACCGGACGTTAAAGCATCACCCGGTGCCGGAAAATTCTTCGGCGTATAGACGGTGCGCAAACTGCCCACTTCGCCCAGTTCTGCATCGAAATTGGTCATGTCGCGGTCCGCCCCCCAGCCCGGCTCGGTGACCAGCGCCGCTGCTTCCAGGCGCTTGAGCAAACCGGTGACATCCTTACAGGTATAACTGCGATGCAGTGACGGATTGCACGCATATCCTTCGCGCGAGCAGGCCAGCAACGTGACTACCGCCTCGAGCCGGCTCGAAGTCCAGATGCATACGCGGTCGCCCTGCACCAGGCCCTGCGAGCGCAGCTCCGCCGCCATCGCATCGGTCCATGCCTTGAGCGTTTTCCAGTCGATGCTGCGATCGCGATCACGCAACGCCAGTTCGTCCGGACGCTGCCGGGCGTGCCCTGCCATCAGCGAATAAAAGGTATCGGGCTGCCATATCCCTGCGTCATAGTAATTGCGGGCCGTGCCCGGGTTGTGCAGGGTGAGAAAAGCGCGCATCGAAACCCGTCCTCAGTTGCCGAACTTCTCGGCGTCCGGCGCACGCTTGCCGGCAAAGGCTTCGCGCAGCTCTTTTGATTCGTCGCTTTCCAGGTACTGGCGCAGCAACAGGTCATGGGTCACGCGAGACAGTCCGGATACGCCGCCGTGGCGAGCGTTGAACGCGCCTTTGATCGAGGCCAGCGCAACGCTGCCACGCTGCGCGACTTCGAATGCGTATTTGCGCGTTTCCTCTGCGAGCTGGTCATCCGGCACGACACGGTTGATCAACCCCATTGCCAGGGCTTCCTGCGCGCTGATTTTCGGGTTGGTGTACCAGATGTCCTTGGCACGTTTCTTACCGACCAGGTCTTCCAGATACCAGGTCCCGTAGCCGGCATCGAACGAACCCATCATCGGGCCGACCTGGCGAAACACCGCGCTTTGTTTCGCGATTGTCAGGTCGCAAACCATCTGCAATACGTTGCCCCCGCCCACCGCGAAACCGTTGACGCTGGCAATCACCGGTTTTTGCAGTCGATCGATGGCTTCATACATTTCCAGCGTCGGCAGCACGCCGGCATACAAGCGCGTATCCGGCATGCCGTCCTTGCGCCCGCCGATACAGAAGAAACGATCGCCGGCCCCGGTCAGCGTCACCACCCGGGTACGCGTCTCACGGCGGATGGCCTCGATGCAATCGCGCAGTTCGTGGCACATGGTGACGTTGAACATGTTGCCGTCGTCAGGCCGGTTCAGCGTGATTTTGGCAATCGCACCGTCTTCTTCGTAAACGATCGTTTCGTAATCCATCTCCCCCACTCCCCGATAACCGGCCCCGCGATCGTACAGCCGTATTCGACGACGGGACAGGCGCTTTGTATTGGCAGGATTCCCGAGGATGTTGGCAGGAATCCTGCATGTTTCCGCTATGTTCGCACAGCCTGAGGGCAGCCGCTAAACGGCCTTTTACCAGGTCGCCCGATAACGGCCATATCTGCCCCGCCCGCGGGCTCGATTCGGAATATTTGAAGGAGATGAAATGGAAATCAGCACCATCGTGATTTTGGTCGTCATCGGGGTTGCGATCATCTGGACCATCATGACCTACAACAACCTTGTAACGATCAAGCACAACGTTTCCAAGGCCTGGTCCAACATCGACGTGCTACTCAAGCAGCGCCATGACGAGTTGCCAAAGCTGGTCGAGACCTGCAAGCAGTACAAGCAGTTCGAGCGCGAAACCCTGCAACAAGTAACCGAAGCGCGCTCACGCGTTCAGGATGCCAGGGTGCGCCAGGACATCCCCGCCCTGGGTCAGGCCGAAAGCATGTTGCGCGGCGGTCTGGGCAATATCTTCGCAGTCATCGAGGCGTATCCGGAACTCAAGGCGGTTGAGACTTTTCATCACCTGCTGGCTCGCATCACCGGGCTGGAGAACGGCATTGCCGACCGGCGCGAGTTCTATAACGAAAGTGTGAACATCAACAACGTGCGCATCGACCAGTTCCCGGACCTGATCATTGCCCGCCTGTTCAACTTCGGCGCATTCGACCTGCTCGAATTTGATGCCGAGCAAGTTGCCGATGTGAACATGAAAGCGTTGTTTGCCTGATCAGATCCGGTT
>JASFUE010000360.1:0-3099 GCA_050050435.1 Burkholderiales bacterium
CCACCGGTAAACAGCACCGCCGGGCCTTTTCCGCCATTGACGACAGCGATCGGGATTTCAATGGTCGACCAGGCGCCACCGTCGCGTGATTGCGGCACGCGCAGATAACTGATCTGTTTGCCCGGTTTGTTGAAGTCGATATCGTGAAAGATACGGCTCTTGAAGGTGTCCGTTGCTGGCGCCATGGTTTTCTCCCTTTAGGAAACTGTCAGCGTGATGAAGTCATCATGATATGTGTTCTGGCGAAGAGTGCTCTCCGTTCAGATCTTCCTGTTCGCGCCGGGACCGAGCTGCAAGAACATATTTGCGATCGGGGTGCTCATCAGCACAAGCGCCAGGGAAAACAATTGCCAGTTAAACGTGACGGGCAGTATCTGCGCAAGCGCTTCTTCGGTCCACTCGGGTGCGCGGATTGCGTCTGCCATGAAGACATACAGTGCGAGCAGTGCTCCGGCAAGGCTCACCAGCCACCACGCGGGTCGCGGCCACAGCGCGGACTCACCCTTGCCGAACTGTGTAATCAAAGATCCGCCAGCTACCATAAGCGCAGCGATCAACACCGGGGCGAGCACGGGCCCCCACCAGGGCAGCGGAATCAGAAACAGCACGTCCCAATCAAGCACCGAGCGCGGCCAACCACTCATTGGCGCAAGGAACACGTAGTAAAAAATATCCCACGTTCCGAACGCAAGCAGGAAATATCCGAAACGCGCGCGTCCACTGTAACCTGCCAACCATGCGACGCTTCCAATCATGATCACTGTCGAGAGCTCTCGCGCAAGCTCGATATGCATTAACCACGACGGCACGGGCAACGGGCTTGGCTGATAAGGGTCGACGCGGTCAAGCAGGGTTCGCAGATACGTCACCACTGCTGCTTCAAGTAATGCCATGGCGATTGCGAATACGACAACCGCGGACCAGCGACGTGGATCATTCATGGTTACGGCGGTACACGCACCAACTATGCCGCTGCAACTTCGACCGTTGCATCGAAGCGTGCTTGCCCGGCGGTGAATTCAAAAACGTCGACGGCTGCATCGGGCAAGACCGCTGCGCCCGATGTCAGCGTATTCAGACCTGGCCAGCCGTCGCGCATCCAGACTGTGCCGGCGGGAATGCGCTCGGTTACGTGGGCACGAGCCATTAACTCACCGCGCTCGTTGTAGATTCGGATCCTGTCGCCGTCAGCGAGCTTTCGCGCTTCGGCATCGGCCCCGGAAATCCATAACGTTGGTTCTGATTCGCGCCTGGCCAGTGTCGGCAGCATCTGGCCGCTATTATAGAAACTGTGAAAGTGCGTCATGGTTCGCCCTTGTGTAAGGGCAAGGGCGTAGGTCTGTTCTGCGCGTGGTGCGTCGTCGTGCGCTGGCAAGGCAGGCAGGCCGAGACGCTGCGCCTGCTCGGAGAAAAACTCGATCTTGCGCGACGGGGTATCGAACTCCAGCGTTGGATTGGCGATATGTGAAATATTGAGTGCGCGGATACCGCCTTCCGCTCGCAGCGTTGCCACGCTCGCGTGGCCAGTACAGGGATGATCGAGAATGGCGTCGATCATCGCTTCTTCCGATTGCCAAGGATGGAAGCCATCGAGTCCGAGGCGCTCGGCCAGCTCCTTGATGATTGCGTAAAGCGAACGCGTCTCGCCGGCTGGCTCGAGCGCCTGCTCCATGAGATAGAGATGCGTGTTCGTCATCTTGCATCCGAGCTCTTCGAGCCAGGCCGTGCCCGGCAAGACAATATCGGCAAAGCGGCGCGCAGTGTCATTGAGGAACAGGTCATAGCTTACTACCAGTCTTGTTCGCTGCAGTCCGCGGGCAACTTCGCCGGCATCGGCAAAGGAAGATAGCATGTTCGTTCCCATCAACATCAGCGTCTCGATACATCCCTCTCCCAGCGCCGAGGTAATCGCCGACATCTGGTTCGGAATGCGTTGCGCGGTGGTTCGGTGTTCGGGTTCAGCAATACTGTTCAGACCGCGCCCATGCGCGGCGCTGCCATGACGGGGGCCGAATCCGCCTCCGGGTTTACCGACATTACCGGTAAGCGCTGGAAGACAGGCGATAGCACGGCTGGCCTGCCAGCCGTTGGTGCCTTTGTGCATCGAACTGCCGCCCAGTACGATCATTGCCGGTCGTGTTTGCGCATAGCGCCGTGCCAGTGCGACGATGCGATCGGCGTCGATGCCGGTGATGTCGGCCGCCCACTGTGGCGTGTACGCCTTCACGTGTTCAGCGAGTTGGTCGAAACCGGTCGTATGTTTCGCAACAAAGTCCGCATCGTGCAGTTTCTCTGCGCAGATTACGTTTGCCAGCGCCAGCGCCAGTGCCGCGTCAGTGCCGGGGCGGATAATAAGCGCGTCGTCTGACTTCGCGGCTGCTTCCGTTTTGCGCACGTCGATGGTGACGATGTACGCTCCGCGCTTCTTCGCGGCCAGCAAATGCGGTGCGGTATTCGGTTGGCTCGCGAAGTTGGCAGCCCAGAGGATGATAAGGCTGGAGTGCTTTCCCATGTCCTCCTTGGTGTTGGTTTCGAGCAGGCCGGTAAGCCCAAGACCAAAGGCACCGAGGCCCCAGCAGATCATCGCCGGACTCCAGAACTCGCTGCCGTGAAAGTTCGCGAAGCGGGCGAGTAATTGCGCATTGATGCGCGTGCCGTAGTTGGTGGTGAAGGTGCCGTGACCCGGCCACAGGCCCACTGCCGCTGGATTGTCCATGCCGGCGACGATGCGCTCGAATGCCTCGTCCCAGGTGGCGCGCCTGAATTCGTCGTTGCGCCGATCGCGGATCAATGGGTGGAGCAGGCGGTCACGATGTCCGATAATTTCGCGCGATGCCTGCCCTCGAATACAGAGAAAACCCTGGCTGTCCGGGTTTTTCTTGTCGCCCTTGACCCCGACGAGCTTGCCGTCGCGCACTTCTGCCAGCATGCCGCAGAGTGTCGGGTGGCAATTCATCGGGCACATGGTGCGGACAATCTTTGAAGGATGTTCGGTCATCGTTAACGCCTTTGCTCTGGAAAGTCCGGAAAACCAGTAGATGCATATTATCAGGCCGGTGAGGGCATGACGACGTAAACCCGGCACAAGCAATACGCGTA
>JASFUE010000361.1:0-3078 GCA_050050435.1 Burkholderiales bacterium
AGCCAGTAAAGTGTCGCTTGTGAATGATGACAATGAAATATACTCTGAAGCGGCTGAATAATGCGTGAAACGATACGTACCGACATTTCACAGCACAACGTGCTATGTGTTAACAATGCCATCGGCAGACAGTGTCATTTCGTTAAGCCATAATAAAGTCAAAATCATGGCTCATTTCAAGTTGCGACATGCAAGCTCAGGTTCCGCTCGCTTCCCATGCGCGGCGAATACAAGCACATCATCTTCGCCATGGGCTCACGACCTTCTTTATGCCAAAGCGGTCTGACCCGACCGGAACTCCGTCACAGACTATCACCTGCTCGCTGTTCGAGAGCGCAATTGTCTTTCCCCTTTCGGCTCACATTTCGTCGCCTGTCGCCATGGGGCGACGGTGTCGCGGTTTATTTGGCGAACGATCGGATAGGGCTAGTAATCTCGGGGAAAAGTTGTGATCTCGGTCGCCAAATCCACAGACAGGAAGGACGATTAAGTCATATGCCCTGGCTTTGGGTGACACGTCCAGTGAAGATCAAATACTTGTATTGGCAATGACACTGACAGCCATCCAGGCTAACGCCGATAATTCTCCGGTTGACGCGGCGATTGGTGGCGGGATTGGCGGAGCCGCCGGTGCGGTCATTGGCCTGGAAATCCACTATGGCCTGGAAGCTGGAGTGCCCGCGGTGGGCGCAGACGAACCTGAAGTCGGGCACTGTGCTGGTCACGCGCCTGAAAGGTAGCCCTGGAGTCGCGCCAACCGCTGGGAGGCGAACCGCTGCGGGCACTGAGACGCCCGCGCCGGAACTACCCAGACAACCCCTCCGTATTCCGGACCGAGCGCATGGGCCGATGATTACAAATAACGTGCACAATCGGTGGCGCGAACCGGGAATCTGGCGGGCTTGTGCTTCCCGGTCCAGGTCAGACAACATTTTCTCAACTCCTACCTGAGTTTGTCATATAGATAAATAATCATCGATGGGTTTGATCGAAATTATCACCTTTTAATGAAACCAGGACGGCATAACATATCCGGTGACGAATCGATGTGCGATTGCGGGAACTGATGAGTGCCAGGAATACGAGTTGCGCACAGCCGGCCGGCGCTCGATCGCCAGGCTGCATGAGCCTTTGCCGGCGCGGCTGCGGCACCGCAGGCGTGCAGTCGATGCGTCCTGATTCATCCATAGACTATAGATACAAGCCTATGTCGCTTATGGCAAATTCCAATTTCCACCGGGCGGTCATCCCGTCTACCCTCGTCTCGCCGGGCTGCCGAAAGGCGGGCTATATGGCTTTGCAGCCTTCGGCGTCCATAACCATCAAAGACGAGGCGGGAAAATGCAATCGGACAAACGGAATGCGACAACCCAAAGCCCGGCAAACCGGGTACTGGGCCAGATCGGACACTGTTTGCGACGCGGATGTGTGATCTGTATCGAACATGCGCCGACCATAGCGCCCCGATTCACACCGTGGGAGGTGTGGGGTCGGCCGTCGTGCTACAACGGCGACGTGCAGGGGATTTACACCGAGATCGACCGGTGTCGCGCGACCCACGCGGACCATCTTATCCGGCTCAATATAGAAGACCACATCTGTTACAGTCGTTTCTCGTTCGTGGTGCACAGTCCCGCCATGGCAGGATAACCTGCAAGAGCACTGATCGGACCGGTTTCGGGGACCGGTACAAAGGCAGAACAACCAACGTGCCGCCGCACGCGGTGACCGGCTTCGAGTGGTGCCGGTGCTGCAAAAGCCGTCGACGCGTTCTGGCTGATCTGGATTCCGAAACCGAATGATCAAGCTCAGAACGTACGTCTACATCGACTCACTGCAGCCGCAGCTTGCTGCCTACATGGCAACGGTGTCGCAGGGTTTTCTGCCGGTGCCCGGCGACGCCTGCCTTTGGGTCGAGGTATCGCCGGGGATGGCGGTGCACCGGCTGACCGATATCGCACTCAAGGCCACCCGCGTCCACCTGGCCCAGCAGGTCGTCGAACGCGCCTACGGCTCCATGGTGATCCATCAGCGCGACCAAAGCGACGTACGCGAAGCCGGACGCATCGTACTGGGCAACATGAATGCCTCGGTACAAGACCGCCAGACCTGCCGCATTGCCTGGAAGGAGGTAATCCGCGGCATGACCCCCGACCATACCGTGCTCATCAACCGGCAGGACCGGCGCGGTTCGATGATTCTTCCGGGACAGAGCATGTTCATCCTGGAGACCGAGCCGGCCGGATACATCGTGTACGCGGCGAACCAGGCGGAAAAAGCTGCCAACATCACGCTGATAGACGTGCGCGCGGTCGGGGCCTTCGGGCGCCTGATCCTCTCGGGGCGCGAGGGTGACGTGGACGAGGCCGCCGGCGCCGCGATTGAGGCGATCGAGAACCCCTCGGTGACCTGACTGCGAGAAACCGGCCATGCACCGTCGCGAATTGCTCAAATTGCTCGACGCACATACCACACGTTTCATGGAAGAGGCAGCCTACATAGCACGCGCACGTAACTTTGTCACCGAACACGAGGACTGCTTCCATTGCGACCTGTGGCCCGGCCACGTTACCGGCTCTGCCTGGGTGGTGAACCCGCGCCGCGACCACGCGCTGCTGCTGCACCATCGCAAACACGATCAGTGGTTCCAGCCCGGCGGACATGCCGACGGCGACGCCGATATCCTGCGCGTGGCGCTGCGCGAGACCTCCGAGGAAACCGGCCTTTCGCCGTCGCATATCCGCCTGGTCGACGGCGCGATCTTCGACGTCGACATCCACACGGTTCCGGCCAGCGAACGCGGGCCGCAACACCAGCATATCGATATCCGTTTCCTGGTGGAGATGGATGACGACTATCCTATCCCCGGTAACGATGAGTCGCACCAGGTGCTGTGGGTTCCCCTGCACCAGGTGGCGCGCTTCAACAACAACCGCTCCACGCATCGCATGGTAGAAAAAACCCGGCAGTTGCGCGGGCGCACTGATGCCCGGGCTTCATGATCAGACTGCTGGAAAGCGCTTCGTCGAGATCCCGAGTACCGGCAACACCATGTATCCATGACCGGAATATCCGGCG
>JASFUE010000362.1:0-3039 GCA_050050435.1 Burkholderiales bacterium
TGGCGGACTCGGATTCTGCACCGGCGTTGCTCTGGTGGTAGTGGGTGGCGCCGAGGTGTTTACCGGCAACAATCTCCTGGCAATGGCCTGGGCAAGCAAGTTGATCACGTCGCGGCAATTGTTGCGAAACTGGATACTGGTTTATCTCGGCAACATCATCGGCTGCCTCGCGATGGTGGCATTGGTTTTGTGGGCGGATATTGCCAGTCTCGCCTCGGGCGCAGTCGGAACTACCTCGATCGACATCGCGAGCGCAAAGGCCGACCTGTCGATGGGCTCTGCCTTCGCACGTGGAATCCTGTGCAACACGCTGGTGTGCCTGGCAGTGTGGCTGTCCATGGGCGGACGTACGGTTACCGACAAGATCGTCGGAATACTTCTGCCGATAAGCGCCTTCGTCGCACTCGGTTTCGAGCATGTCATCGCCAACTGGTTCTTCCTGCCATTCGGCATATTGCTCGCGGAGCAAGGCGCCATATCGATCGCGAGCGCAGCGAGAAATCTCATCATGGTCAGTGCCGGCAACATCGTCGGAGGAACGTTGCTTGTTGCAGGCGTCTACTGGCTTGCCTATTTACGCGGCGAACCATCTTCTGATGAAGAGTGATGAATTCATACACCACACCTGGGCCGGGAACTCCGGACCCTATCTGACCAGTGCGCCCTGAAGAATCGCAAACAGATCTCGCTACGCGGTGCGATGGATTTCTATATTGATAAGCGATATCCTTTTCGCTTTTTTCAGCAGCACTTCCGCGCAATGGATTTCAAAACACTTTTTACCGTATTTGGTGCCATCTTCGTCGCCGAGCTCGGTGACAAGACCCAGCTCGCCACCTTGTTGTTTGCCGCTGACAAGGACGTCAGCAAATGGAACATATTTCTAGGTGCCTCGCTGGCGCTGATTCTCGCATCCGGCCTCGGCGTGCTGGCTGGCGGGTTGATTTCACAATACATCAGCGAAAAATACTTGCACTATATCGCCGGCATCGGCTTTATCGCGATCGGCATCTGGACGCTGGTGAGCAACTGATCACGCACGTGTTGTCCGGACCCAACCTGAATGTTGAGGAGGCAGCATGCGACGACGAGACGACAAGTGGTCGCAACACGTCACCGAGACCAGCAACGCGCTTGATCTCGAGCCCGGCGTGTTCACTTTCGATAACCCGCGACAGATCGCACAGTCTCTGAAGCGCAGCGCCGAGGCCAGCCAACGCCGCAAGGCAGATCCGTTTCGCTCGGCAATGTCGATGCTGGTGTTCTATATCAACCGCGCCGGCAGCCAGCTCCCCGCCGCGCAGCGCAAACGGCTGGAGCAGGCAAAAGACGAGCTTCGTGACCTGTTTGGCAAGCCGCGCCAGCGCAAAGCCGGTGGTGGTATTCGCGGGAAGCGCCCTTCCCGTCATTGAATCTGGCGCCAAATCACCGACTATTCATCCAGTTACAATTTTTCTGAGAACAAGACGTTGACGCAAAAGTAACGATATAGTCAGATAGGCGCCAGACCGACAGGGGGAGAGAAAATGAACGACGCACATTGCTGCGGTCCCGGCTACGCCTCGCCTGCCGAGGCGATGCAGGCGCCCCGCGAAAAATTACTCTACTCGATCGCGATCTACACCGGCACCGGCATTCAGAAGCCGGATTATCTGGTCACCATCGACGCCGATCCTGAAAGTAAAACATACAGCCAGGTAATCAGCCGTCTGGAGATGCCGGGCATCGGAGATGAGCTGCATCACATGGGCTGGAACGCGTGCTCCTCCTGTCATGGCGACGCGTCGATGGAGCGGCGTTACCTGATCGTCCCCGGCGTGCGCTCCACTAATTTGCACATCGTCGATTGCGGCACCGATCCGCGCAAACCGCGCCTGCACAAGGTGATCGAGGGGTCGGAAATCAAGGCGAAGACTAACCTCAGCGCGCCGCATACGGTGCATTGCCTGGGCAGCGAAATCATCATCTCGATGCTGGGGGATGCGCAAGGCAACGCACCGGGCGGCTATCTGCATCTGGACAAGAATTTCGAGATCGTCGGCCGCTGGGAAGACTCGATGGGCGACATCAAATTCGGCTATGACTTCTGGTATCAACCACGCCACAACGTAATGGTCAGTTCAGAATGGGCGGCGCCGAATACATTCATGCCGGGCTTCGATCTGGAAGAGGTCGGACACCTGAAATACGGGCGTGAAATTCACTTTTGGGATTTCGAAAAGAAGCAGCCCAAACAAACTTTTTATCTGGGCGAAGACGGATTGATCCCGTTGGAAGTTCGCTTTCACCATGACCCCGACAGCAGCCACGGATTTGTCGGCGCAGCGCTGAGTGCCAACATTATTCACTGGTGGAAAGACAACGATGGCAACTGGCAATGGGAAAAAATCATCGATGTCGAAAACGAGCCGCATCCTGAATGGCCGATTCCGGTCCCGGGCGTGATTTCGGTGATTCTGCTGTCGATGGATGACCGTTTTCTGTATCTGTGCAACTGGCTGCACGGCGACATCCGGCAATACGACATCACTGACCCGCATCACCCGAAACTGACGGGACAGGTCTGGATGGGTGGGCTGCTGGGGCGCGCGCCCGTTGTGAACGGACTCAAGATCACCGGCGGGCCACAGATGATCCAGCTCAGCCTCGACGGCAAACGTCTCTATGTCACAACGTCCCTGTTTTCGACCTGGGACAATCAGTTCTATCCTGAAATCCGTACCAATGGCGGCTGCATGCTGATGGTCAATTGCAACACCGAGGAAGGCGGCATGGAGATCGACCCGCGCTTCGTGGTCGACTTCGGCAAAGAGCCCAATGGGCCGAGCCGCTGTCACGAGACCCGCTATCCGGGTGGCGACTGCACCAGCGACATCTGGATATGACGCTACGCAAGATTACGATCGCCAATCAGGATGGCGCGACCTACCTGGTCGACGATCGCATACCATTGCTGGACAGTTTGCGCGCGCAAGGCGTGGATTTGCCTTATGGTTGCCGCTACGGCGGTTGCATCACCTGCGCAGCGAAAGTGATAGA
>JASFUE010000363.1:0-3034 GCA_050050435.1 Burkholderiales bacterium
CAATGGTCGCCATGGCTTTTCCTTTCGAAACAAGGCGGGCCGCAACATCGCTTCGCCGTTAAACAGGGTTTCTCTGTCCAGAAAAACACACGAGCGCGACGGCACGCTTGTCAGCCGATGTTACGCGTATCAGCACTCGAATCAAGCGGAGCGCAAATACCGACAGGCCGGTTTGGCGAACGGATTGTCAGCGGCTTTTGCGCAGCCGCACCCGCGAACCGTCACTGATATCGTTGGATGGATGCAGGATTACCTGCTCACCTTCACGCAACCCACTCAATATCTGTACTTCGAACGCGTTGCGCTTGCCGATCTCGACCTGTCGCAATTCGGCGCGCTTGTCCCGGTAGACAAATGCGGCCCAGCCGTCCTGTTTGCGAAACAACGCGCTGGCCGGCGCTTTCAGGACGCCGTCTTCCTGCCAGATGACAACACGTGCTTCGATTCGGTAAGCATCTGCGAGGCTCGCGTGCGAGCCGACGAAGTCGGCAATGACATTGACTCGCTGCTCTTCCACTCCGAGTGCGGAAACCTTTGTGAAGGCATACGGTTCCACAACCCGCACCTTTGCCTGCAGCGGCTCATCGCCTCCCCATCCTTCGATGAGCACCGGCATGCCGGGCTTGATCTTGACGGCCTCGGTCGACAAAGCGTCGATAACGATTTCAATCTTGTTCGGGTCGCCGAGAATGAGAAGCGGCGCACCGGCAGCAACTATCCGTTCGCTTTTTTCCGGAATGCGTAGTACCTCGCCGGTTACCGGTGAATCGAGGTTCACCGCCGCACTTTTGCCCGGATCGGCGGCCATGGCGAGTCTTGCAGCGCGCGCGGCGCGCAATTCAGCTGCCGCAGCACGTGCCCGGAAGCGCGCCGCGTCGAGTGCCTTGGATTTGCTGATTTCCGTTACGATGACTTCTTCGGCCGCCTGTGCGGAAACGAAGCCGTCGCGAACGAGCTTGGCTACGCGGTTACGTTCGCGCATTGCCTGTTCGTGCTCGATTTCCGCCGTCTGGACTTGCTCGTCGGCGGCTTTCTTGAGCGCTTCAGCGGCGGAAATGCGCGCCAGTTGCTCGTCGCGCTCCCGGGCGGAAAGCGGCAATGGCCAGATTTCAGCAACAACCTGCCCCTGCTTCACCGGGTCGCCTTCGTGCAACTCGATACGGCTGACGCGCCCGGCTACGGGCGCGCTGACCACGAAGCGGTCATGGGCGCGGGTCTCTCCGTCTTCGTCCACCGTGACCACCAACTGGCCGGTGCTAACCGGTGCCGTATCGACGTCGACAGGGCCAGGCATGAACAGTGCGACCATCCCGGCTGCTGCTGCGATGAACACAACCGCATACAAAAAGCGTCTGATGGCCTTTCTCATTGTCTTTGTCTATTCCCTCGTTTTCAGCACGGCAATCAGATCGAGCCTGTTGACCCGGCGGGCGACCAGCCATCCGGAAACCGCTGCTGACGCCACGACAACGGCCAGAGAAAGTCCAAACGTACTCGAAGTGAACACAAGAGGCATGCGGTAGAACTCGGTATCAAGGCCCAGAGAGAGTGCCCAACTGAGGATGATACCGAAAGCAAACCCGAGCGGAATCGCTGCCAATGTCAACATTGCCTGCTCACCCAGAAGAATCACCGATGCTTCTCGCCGTGTGAAACCCAGTACCCGGAGGGAAGCCAGTTCATTGCCTCGCTCGGACAAGGTAATGCGCGCACCATTGTAGACGACACCGAATGCGATAATGCATGCGAACACGATGTTGATGATGGTCGAAACCACGATGCTTCTGTCGAGAATTTCCTGGAAGCTTTTCAGCAATGCCTCGCGAAAAGTGACGCCGGCGACCGCAGGCAGGTTTTTCAGCTTCGTATTCAGCGCATCCGATTGACTCGTGTCCACCGCGAGGTAGGCGCCGGATATCGAGGGTCCCTCGCGCATAAACCGGTTCAGGGCGCTGATATCCATATACGCATTCAAACCGACGAGATCTTCTACCAGACCGTTGACCGGAATGTTTCTCACTGGCCGCGCCCCTTCGAGAACCTCCACTCGAAGCTTGTCACCTGTTCTTGCGGCAAGTACATCAGCCAGTTTGCGCGACAACACCAGCCCGCTCGCAGGCAGTTGTATGGTGCGGCCTTTCGCATCGACAAGCCTGTGCAATCGCGACTCCTGTTTAATGCCGGTGATTTCGACGCGCTTCGAACGGTGTCCGCTGACAAGGCGAACCGGAACAGAACGGTAAGGTTCCGCGTAGAGAACGCCGGGCAGGCGGCCGACTTCATGGCGCGCACTGGACGAAACGGGCTCGTTGAACACGAGCATCACGTCTTCTCGCTGAATCTCTTCAAACTGTACCCGCATCAGATAGGTGATCGACGCCAGCATGTATCCGCCTACAAGCAGTATGCCGGCCGCACAGGCGATGCCGAAAGTCGACAGGACCGAGTTCCAGCGTTTTCTTAACAGGTGGCGCACGATCATGCGACCTGATGCGGGCAGCAAGCGATGCAGTCCGCTGCGTTCGAGTACGCTGGCGTGGTAGCTCGCCGGCGGTTCCGGTCGCATCGCTACGGCCGGTGGTAACAGGGCGGCCCGGCGCACTGCCGAGAGTGCGCCTGCGGTTGCGGCCAGCAGGCTGATTGCTGCGCCGATCGCGATCACGTCCGGCGTCACCGCAAAGGGCAATTCCGGAAACCGGTAATAGTCCTGGTAGACGCTGGTCAGGTCACTGCCGAGATAGATGCCGATAATTGATCCGGCAACGACTCCGGCCAGCACCGTCATGCTCGCCAGTTTCAGATAATGCAGGCCAACGACGCGATTGCCGTAACCGAACGCTTTCAGGAGCCCGACCTGGTTTCTTTGCAATGTCACCAGGCGCGAAAGAACGATGTGCAGCAGGAAGGCGCCCACGGCCAGAAAAATCGTGGTCAGATAAGTCGCGGTGAGGCTTCCCTGAGCAATCTCGTCCGAGATGAAGCGGTGTGAGAGCTGCTCGTCACGTCCGTAGGCGCCGGTACCTCCGTAGCGCTC
>JASFUE010000364.1:0-3031 GCA_050050435.1 Burkholderiales bacterium
TGCCGCGAGTAGCTTTAAGGGGTCAGAGCCCTTTTCAGTTCTGGTTAGCAAGCTGCTTGGCGAGTTCCTGGTTGGTTGCTGCTGACGTCGATTCGGCCTGGGCGGCAGTGCCGCGAGCCGCCAGTGCACCGCAAACAATCAGGGCCAGGTATGCGCTCACTCTGCGCGGGCGTCTGTTCTGATTGATGTCAGGCATTGAACACGCGCTTCCCGTTCATCCAGGTTTCGGACACGACAATGTTGGCGATGGCGGTTGGCTCGACTGTGCGGGGATCCTGCTCGAGGATGACCAGGTCAGCGAGCTTGCCAGGCTCGAGGCTGCCGATCTCGTGCTCCGAATGGCATTGCCAGGCGGCGTTGATAGTAACCGCCCTGATTGCAGCTTCCACGGAAACTCGCTCCTGTGGCGCAAGGATGGTTTCCGGTTCTCTCCACATGTCGCGTGCAACGGCGACACGGATTTTTTGCAGCGTTCCAAGCGGTGAGACGGGTGCATCGGTGTGGATAGTCCACTTGATGCCCGCGGCTTCGACTGCCGCGCAGCGATCGAGCAGCTGAACCTTTTCCGGACCGAACACGTTGTCGCGCATGGTCTGGCCCCAGTAATGCACGTGGTTGATGAGAAAGCTCGGGCCGATGCCCAGTTCACGAATGCGCGCAATCTGTTCGTCGTGCAGGATGGAGCAGTGTTCGATGCGGCAACGCAGCGACTTGACGTCGATGCCGGCGTCGTCTGCTGCCTGCACGGCGTCGAGAATGCTGTCGATGGCAGCGTCACCATTGCCGTGCATGACCAGCGGCCATCCCTGCCGGCCGCGCTTGAGCACCATTGCCTTCAACTCGTCGGGCGGTACATAAAAGATGCCGCGGTTGTCCGTGCCGACGTAGGGCGCGCGCTGGCGCCCGGTGAATCCCTGGTTGGAACCATCGGTCACGATCTTCCAGCCAACGACTCGAAGCAACTCGTCACCGTCGCCGAATGCAACGTTGTTTTCATCCCACTCGGCAGCCCTCTCGGAAAAGAGTGATGCGCGAATGCGCGCGTGCATCCGGCCAGAATCGAACATTTGCCGGTAAAAACCAAGGTCGCCCATTCCGGCGATGCCGCCGGTGGCCTGGTCACACAAGGTCGTGATGCCAAGAGCCGCTGCTTCATCACCGACGCGCACGCCGGCTTCAACAAACCCGTCACCAAGCACTTGCATCAACTGTTCATTTTTCAGCAGAACCGGAAGATAAGCGACCTGCGACATGGCGCCGTTCGGTGATCCGTCGGCGTAGCGATAGTATTCCCCGCCGGGCGGGTTCGGCGTCTCCTTGCTGATACCGGCAAATTCGAGCAGGCGCGAGTTGCCGTAGGCGAGATGTCCGGACGCGTTGAGCACGAAGACCGGACGGTCAGCGTCGATTTCATCGAGTTCGCGGGTGGTGAGCATGGCCGGGCCATCCTGCAAACTCGGATCAAATTGTCGAGCGACTACCCATTCATCCGCAGGTGTTCTTGAGGCGATTTGCTTGAGTGCAGCCAATGCCGCGTTAGTCGACTGGTACTTGAACGGGCCAATATCGGGCCAGTGTCCGAGTCCTGCCATCAGGGCGAAGTGCATGTGGGGCTCGATGAAGCCCGGCAGCAGCGTGCGGCCGCCCAGATCAATAATGTTGGCGCCTTCACCAGCGGCTTCGCGCACCGCTTCCTGGCTGCCCACCGCCAAAATACGATTGCCTTGTATTGCAATTGCTTCAAATTGGGAGAAGGCTGCGTCGACCGGCAGAACGATGCCGTTCTCGAATACGGTCACGGCCGTCTTCTTACCTGTGGCCACGGAAGCATCGTCCGACTTGCCGCAGCCAACCAGCCAGGCGCTGAGCAGCGCGCCGGTTCCGAGAACGAATTGCCGGCGCCCCGGCCTATTCAGTGTCAACGCGTCCCGCATTATGGAAGACCGTTTGATATTTGAACATCGTGTGCCCGATATCGTTACAGGAAAGTGTCAGGATTATTGGAAGTGCAACCCGGGTTCGTGGCGACCAAGTCTAATTGAAAAACAAATCGGGCACGGCAAACTTTATTGTAAACATCGCAAAGCCCAAAACGATCGGCAGCGCCGATCCTTCTGGTGAAGCACGTTGCCGCTTGAGGTAGTGACATGAGGGGCAGAGCCCTTAACGTTCGGATTCTGGGACTGCGCTCGCAGTAACGCCTGAGATTTGCCGGATAAATTCCTCGACCTTGCTGACGTAAGCCCCGGATCTCAACTCGCCTTCCGTGACCTCCAGGGTAGCCACCGGCGTCTTGTCACAGAGCGTTTGCAACTGGCGAAACAAACGAGCGCCACCTGAACCACCTTCGGTGCAAAAAAAGGCGACCCGCTTGAATTTGTGTTTCTGCGCGATCACATAGCCGCGCATCGGGGGAGAAAGGCTCCATGACCAGACTGGCGATCCAAGGATTATTAGATCATAGCGAGAAGGATCTTCTCTAACCGGTTGAATCCGGCCCGGGCGCTGTAATGTCGCCTGCTGACCAGACAGCAAAACTCCGAAGAAACCTTCTCGGCTTTCTGCATCGAGAATGCGCTCGATGTTCGCGCCAGCCCCTTGCGCAATGAGTTCCGCGACTTTATGGGTGTGGTTGGTACGAGAGTAATAGACAACCAGCGTTTTCATCATTTGCTTTCCCGCTTTCCAGTGAAAGCTCGCGATCACCTGAGTGCTCGCAAAAGCTCAGACTCAGCCTGACAACTTTATTGACCCACACCGCACTTGGAGTGCGCTTTCCGGAATCGCAAATGTGCTTCCAGGCATCAGAGAAGTGCCAATTTAGTGCGGGAAGGTATGCATATCAACCCCTTGCCGAAATCCAACCCCGGCCTGGAGAATACCCCGGTTTGGCGCTGTCACCGCTGGACTTGGACATATGGGGTGTTTATTCTCCCTAGCAGGCCGTTGAAAAACTACTGCGCGGACTT
Source organism: Burkholderiales bacterium (assembly GCA_050050435.1). GTDB lineage: Bacteria > Pseudomonadota > Gammaproteobacteria > Burkholderiales > Eutrophovitaceae > SG8-40. The sequence continues at coordinate 2,970 of JASFUE010000364.1, forward strand.
GATTCGGGCTTCCGCGGTGCTCGGAATACTCATGTACTCCCTCTGTACACTCCGGTTCCTGC
>JASFUE010000365.1:0-3023 GCA_050050435.1 Burkholderiales bacterium
GGGGTTGCAGGACACTTTGCAGGTGCTGGTCGAACACGTACCCGCGTCACCCGTACCGGAACTTTCGAAGAGAATCAATGTCCTGAAGGACACTCTACTCTCACTCACATTGAACAGACAGCCTCAGACACTGACTGCCGCGGAAACCGCGCTGGATGAGCTTCACCGTATCGGCGGGGAACTGGTTGCCTGGTTGCTAGAGGATATTGATATCGATGGCGAACTGTATTATTGGGCGCAGGCTTTCGATCAGCAATCCCTTGCCCTTCGAGACGAGCTTCGATTCCTGATGGCCGGGCATGAGCAGGGGCAGCAGCGCGTCAACCATATTCCCACGCTGGCGGAATTGGCCAAAGCGCGCACCTTTAGCGCCGGAATACTGCTGTTAGCCGGGTCAACCGCGGCAGTCGCGCCCCAACATAAGGGTGCGGTGGAGCGGCTCAGAACCATCGACGATCTGGTGGAGCGCTGCCGCGAACTGGCGGTGATGGATTTTGAATTTCTTTACGACACGTCGCGCGGCTTGCTGACCATCGGTTACGATGTGGGCGAACGGCGCCGCGATCCGGCTTGCTACGATCTGCTGGCCTCCGAGGCGCGCTTGGCCAGTTTTCTGCTCATCGCGCAGGGACAGGTGCCGCAGAAACATTGGTTCGCGCTCGGCCGGCTGCTGACCAGCCATGGTGGCGACGTGAGCCTGATTTCGTGGAGCGGGTCGATGTTTGAGTACCTCATGCCGCAGCTGATCATGCCCAGTTACGAGAACACTTTGCTGGATCACACCTGCAAGGCCGCGGTGTCACGCCAGATCGAATACGGCCGGCAACGGGCCGTACCCTGGGGTATTTCCGAGTCCGCCTACAACGCTACGGATATGCATCACGTCTATCAATATCGGGCGTTCGGTGTGCCCGGACTGGGTTTCAAGCGCGGCTTGGCCGACGACCTGGTCATCGCCCCTTATGCCAGTGCCTTGGCGCTGACAGCGATGCCGCGGGAAGCGTGCCGCAACTTGCAGACGCTGGCTGCCAACGGTTTCCTCGGTGACTATGGATTCTATGAGGCGGTGGATTACACGCCTTCGCGGGTGCCGCGGGGTAAGAATCACGCCATCGTGCGGTCCTTCATGGCGCATCATCAAGGCATGAGCTTGTTAGCCTTTGAGCACGTATTGCTTAACCGGCCCATGCAGCGGCGCTTCATGTCCGACCCTCTTGCACAGGCGACTCAAATGTTGCTGCAAGAGCGTGTGCCCAAGCAAGGCGCGACCTTGCACCCGCACGCCGCTGAAGTAAGCGCCGCAGCACGCTCCCCCGCTGCGGAAGCCGGTGCGATCATGCGCGTGTTTACCGACCCGGACACTCCAATACCGGAAGTCCACCTGTTGTCCAACGGCCGCTACCATGTCATGGCAACCCAGGCCGGTGGCGGTTACAGTCGTTGGCGAGACCTTGCCGTCACGCGTTGGCGCGAGGACGCCACCTGCGATGGTTGGGGCACATTCATTTACTTGCGGGACAGCGACACGGGGCGTTATTGGTCAACGGCGCATCAGCCGACTTTGAGTAAGGCCGATCACTACGAGGCAATCTTCGTGCAGGCACGCGCCGAATACCGGCGCCGTGATGAGGCGATTGAAACACACACCGAGATTAGCGTGTCACCCGAAGACGATGTGGAGATTCGCCGCGTCAAGCTTACTAATCAATCGTCCCGGTCCCGTCATATCGAGGTGACAAGTTACGCCGAAGTGGTGTTGGCGCCGCTGAATGCCGATCTGGCGCATCGCGCTTTCAGTAACTTGTTCGTGCAAACGGAAATCCTGCCCGACCGACAGGCGATACTATGCACACGCCGACCTCGCACACCGGGTGAGCAAGTGCCGTGGATGTTTCATCTATTGGCAGCCCCTGGCGCGGTTGCCGGCGAGCCGTCTTACGAAACTGACCGCGCCAAATTCATCGGCCGGGGTCGAACGGCGGCCAACCCGGCAGTACTGGATAACAGTGACTGTCACTCGGAGAGTGCTAGGTTATCAGCTAAGCCGCTATCAAATACGGCGTTGTCAAACACGGAAGGTTCGGTGCTCGATCCCATCGTGGCGATCCGCCGCACTATTACCTTGTTGCCCGACGAATCGGCCACAGTGCAGATCATCTCCGGTGTTGCGGATACACGCGAGGCGGCATTAGCGGTACTTGATAAATACTGTGACCGCCACTTCGTTGAGCGTGCCTTTGAAATGGCCTGGTTCCAGAGTCAGGAAGTGCTGCGCCACCTCAACGCAAGCGAAGCCGACGCACAAGTTTATGGGCGACTGGCCAGTTCCGTTGTCTACGGCAACGCCTTGCGCCGCGCCGCGCCCAGTGTCATAGCCCGCAATCAGCTGGGTCAATCCGGGCTATGGCGTTTTGCCGTATCGGGTGATCTGCCCATCGTCTTGATACGTATCGGCAGCTTAGACCGCATCGAGCTGGTAAAACAAACGCTGCAAGCCCACGCTTATTGGCGGATGAAAGGTTTGGCGGTGGACCTGATCATATTGAACGAGGATTTCTCGGGCTACCGGGCCGTGCTGCACGACCAGATTATGGGGCTGATCAACACCGGTCCCGAAGCGCAAATTATTGACAAACCCGGTGGAGTGTTCGTACGGCGCACCGAAGAACTTTCCGAGGAGGACCGGGTTCTGTTCCAGACGGTCGCCCGTGTCGTGCTCAGCGATAACGCCGAGACGTTAGCGGAGCAGGTGCAACGCCGCGCACCGGCAGAGCGCTTGCCCAGCCGTCTGGCGGTGGCGTTGCAACCGGCCATTGAACCGGTCCATCCGCTGCCAGTGCGCGAGCGCATTTTCAGCAACGGCCTGGGCGGCTTCACACCCGACGGGCGAGAATACGTGGTTACTATCGAACCGGAGCAGAACACACCGGCTCCGTGGGTCAATGTCATCGCCAGTCCGCACATTGGTACGGTCGTTAGTGAGAGCGGCGGCGCGTATACCTGGTTGGAAAACGCGCACGAGT
>JASFUE010000366.1:0-3014 GCA_050050435.1 Burkholderiales bacterium
CCGTTTCCGGCGCTTATAGTCGCGCCAATACCCTTTCGCGGCAGCAATATCTGCGTCCTGACGCTTCTTGGTCCCGCCCGCGAGCAATATCACTAATCTGTCGGAGTCCTTGCCAAAATCAATCCGGTGCTCATAGACGCCTGCACCCACACCTTTCACATTAGAGAAGTTAGCCTGCTCCATCCGGTGGACTGCTGTCGTCACCTTGACCGCTGCGGCCACATTCAGACGATCGAACCATTTGGCATATGGACTGTTACCCTCAGCATCGAGGTGTTATCTAACCTCTGTCGTATGACCCATATAGTTGCATATATGTTACCTTTAGCAATGCCCGCACAACAACGATGGTTTTCTGGGTAAACGTTGTTTTTGATGAAGTGATAGCCGGATCTGGCGTTTGAGCAGTTGTAAACCTCGGCGAATTCTGTGTTCTGATACCAAAATATTTCCGTATTGTTTAATGCCTTTAGCCGTGACTTTGTTATAAATTAAGCTCTCCAACCCCCTTCCTCTGCATCCCATTTCTCTAACTTTCTCTCGTAATTGCCAGCTCGATATTACGCAGAATCTACTTACCTGTGGAGCGCCAGGCGCCTGGCGATAATCCCGTACTGCGTTTGAAGGTGCGACTGAAGGCAGCTTCCGACTCGTAGCCCACTTCTGCAGCGATCTTCGCAATGGTCATACCGCTCCCGGCCAGCATTCCGGCCGCTAGCTGCATGCGCCAGTTGGACAGATACGTAATCGGCGCCACGCCGAGGTGCTCGGCAAACCGGCTGACTAACACGGTACGGGAGACCCCCACTTCCCTGGACAGCATCGCCAGTGTCCAGGGGCATTTGGGATTGGCATGCAGCAGCGAAATAGCCCGGCCCACATGGCGATCGGAAAGCGCGGCCAGCCAGCCGGTCGCGTCACTGGGCAGCGACTCCATGTAGTTGCGCAACACCTCAATAAAAATCAACTCGCTCAACCGCGTCAGAACACTATCACTGCCTACTCGTTTATTGCGGCTTTCCTTCATGATGCCCTTGATCAGATTGCTCAACCAACCATCCCCGGCCGTATAACCATCGGGCACGTGAATCATGCGCGGCAACGCCTGGATGATGGGGTTAAAGGGCAACCGGTCACAACCCAGGAAACCACAGCTCATGCTCGCCCTTTCGGGTCCGCCACCTAAATTCCGGAGGTAATATGGCGGTGACAGTTCCTCGGGCTGATCGAAGGCCGCGTAATTAGGCTCGGCACGCATTTGCGGTTGACTGGACAAAACGTGCCGATCGCCCTGCGGAAACATGATGATGCTGCCGGGGGCAAGGCGCACCGGTTCCTCATCCGCATCGATCAGGGTTGCCCATCCGAAACCGCTGGTAATCACGTGATACTCGATAACGTGTTGGGCGTTCGGCATCACCAACGGCGCAATCGAGGCAGCAGCGGGGGCCTCGGCCACCCAGGGTGACGAGGCCTCCACATCGAAGAATATCGCACCCGAGAGTCGGACGGTCCTGAGTACGTCCGACAAAATATCCTCTTTCATGGTTCCGGTTTCCTCCTCACTGCAGTACTGGGGGCCGAACCGTGGCGGCGTTCAAATCGGTACGATCAGTCAACAATCCCGGCCGTACAGTCATATTCCTAGCCTACTCCATTGCCTAAGCTCTGTCTTGCGAAGAGCGCGAAACGTCCGGCAACTGTGGCGCGGACTACCAGGCCCTTTGCACGAGCAGCGCACTCGGGGCAAAACGCGAGGCGCTAAACCACAGGACGACTGACCCAGGCCACCACGGCCTGCGTCAAATCACAGAGGTCAAGGCCATGAACGCTTTAGCAAAACAGACACAAATTGACGAACAACAGCTCAATACCTTCGTGGGCAAGGTCATGGAAGACATCGGCGGTTCCTTTGCGGTGCTGCTGTCCTTTATGGGCGATCAAACCGAGGTCTACCGAACATTGCGCGACATCGGTCCGTGCACCACCACCGAACTGGCGAGACTGAGCAAGGTCGATGAGCGCTATCTGCGTGAATGGCTCAGCGCGCAGGCGGCCGCTGGTTACGTTGTCTACCATGACCAGGACGACACCTTCTCGCTGACGCCGGAACAGGCCATCGTGCTGGCTCAGGAAGGCCATCCCGCCTGCATGCAGGGGTTATTCCAGCAACTGGTCTCTCAATTCACGACCCACGATCAGGCCATAAACACGTTCCGGTCAGGCGCCGGCCGCGACTGGGGTGAACACCACGCCTGTTGCTTTTGCGGTACGGATCGCTTCTTCCGGCCCGGTTATGCGGCCAACCTGGTCGATTCTTGGTTGCCGGCGCTTGAAGGCATTACCGCCAAACTCAGACAGGGCGCCAAGGTAGCTGATGTCGGCTGCGGCCACGGCTCCTCCACCGTATTGATGGCACAGTCCTATCCACAGTCGATCTTTTACGGCTACGACTTTCACGAACCATCCATCCAGGCGGCAACCCACAAAGCAACCGACGCCGGCGTGAGTTCGAATACCCACTTCGTCACGTCCAGTGCAAAGACCATCGATGAGGGGGGTTTTGATCTGATCTGTATGTTCGATGCCCTGCACGATATGGGCGATCCGGTGGGAGCGGCTGCGCACCTGAGAGAGTGCCTGCGCCCGGACGGAACCTTGATGCTAGTGGAACCGCTGGCCGGGGATGTGCTTACCGACAATCTGCACCTGTTGGGACAGATCTTTTACTCGGCATCCACGGTCATCTGCACCCCCGCCTCTCGTGCGCAGGAAGTCGGACTGGCACTGGGCGCGCAGGCTGGCGAGCGGCGTCTTGCCGAGGTGCTGAAAAACGCCGGCTTCACCCGTGTACGCCGTGCAGCCGAGACCGAGACCAATATGGTCCTCGAAGCGCGCCGGTGAATGCTCCACCGGCTAAAGCCGGTGGCTTCGGGTTACGGCTGAAAGCCGGATCGGTCGGCCTTTCGGCCGACTTGCCGCTTTTTTCTGGCGAATGAGGACAACCAAATTTG